>JAWKNW010000042.1 GCA_041391505.1 Rhodothermales bacterium | reverse complement strand
TCCCAACCGTTTCTTATGGGTGCATGGGGGCATTTTTACCGCAGAACCTCCCATACCCCCATACCCCCATACGCTCATACCGGGAGATGCTCACGTTTGAAGAGCATGCGATTGCCCTGCGGAGGGAACGCGGCCGGCTGCCCGTTCGGCAACACCCGGCGCAAACCGGGCGCCGGCGACCTGCGGCGCGCATAAAAAAACGGCGCGCCGGATGGAGCCGGCGCGCCGAATTCAGGGAGCATCGCTTGCAGTAAAACGTGGCGACACCCTACTATGCGTCAATCTTACTTCAAAAGCGTCATCACCCGGGATTGTGAGGCGTTTCCGTTGAAGGTGACCCGGTAGAGGTAGACGCCGGAGGCCACAACCTGACCCTGGCTATCGCGTCCATCCCACTGTACCTGGTACGCGCCGGCGGCCTGGGGAGCACTCACCAGTTCGGCGACCTGCTGCCCCAGCATGTTGAACACCGCCAGTTCCACCTGACCGCCCACCGAGAGGTCGTAGCGGATGGTGGTCGTCGGATTGAACGGGTTGGGGAAGTTGCCCTGGAGCGCGAAATGCGTCGGGGTTTCTCCCGGCAGCTTCTCGATGGCCACATCCCCTTCGACGGCCACGACGGGGCAGTTGACGAGCGCAGCACCGGGAGCGAGGATCGTTGCCCCTTCCGCGCTGGCCAGGTCGCTCACCAGATCGAACTCCGCGTTGTCGTAGATATTCACCACCCACAGCGGCGAGTACCCCTCGTCACCCGGCAGCGTCGCCACCACGTTGTGCGTCTGCGCGCTCCCTTCTTCCGTCTTGAAGCCCGAGGGCGGGCCGCCGTCCGGTTGATCCGGATTGATGTTGAACGTCACGTAGATGGGCGAAACTGGCACCGATCCGCTTTCGGGCGCCAGGGCGGCTTCGCCGAACTCGAAGTAGAACACCGCCTCGTCCTTGTACCAGCCGTTGACCAGGCCCGAGCCGTTCTGCGCGTTCAGCCGCGCGGCCGCCGCCGACCCTTCCGGCACGATCGGGCAGTTCACGATCACGTCGAGCGGTTCCATCGTGTAGCCGGCTTCGGTCAGCGCCGCCGCGCTCGTGATGGCGTTCGCCACATAGTTCGCCGGCACCGTGACCTTCACGGGCTGCCAGAAGTCGTTGTAGTTTTCATCCCCGGGGATGACGTCGACGATGTTATACTGGCCGGCCACCGGAGCGTCCTCGCCCTCGCGGAACAGCACGTAGATCGGCGCCGGCGCGGTCGGCTGCACGTCGAAGTTGTAGTAGCGGATGATATCGCCCGACGGACCGAAGCCCTGGGTGATGAAGGGGGCCATGTCGAAGTCGATCGCGGAGTTGGCCTCGGGCAGCCCGTTCGTTTCGTCCCGGATAAAGAGATGGCCGGCGTCCATGCTGAACCGGTCGATGGAGGCGCGCATCGCCGTCGTATGATCGGCGCCGTTGCTCGCACCGGGCGAAGGCGAGGCGACGACCCAGCTCTCGGCCGGCGTCGATCCCGTCCCGAGGAAGCTGAGCGTCTCGCCCATCATGGGCGCCGTGGCGAACGTGCCGGCGGTCCAGACGCCCGCGCCCACAGCCACCGTCTCGCGCGTGTGGCCGGCGGCGCCGTACTGGACATAGTCGAGCATCGCGTCCGAGTTGCCGAACTCGTTCGAGGCGTAGAGGCCCACCTCGCCGTCATCCGCCCCGACGGCGTCGAAGGCGACGACGAGGTAGCCGCCGGCGGGAATCATCATGGCCCCATCGAGCACCGTGAGTCCCGAAATCTGACTGTAGGCCGGGAAGTTGCACAGCCAGTAATCGGAGACATCGACGTCGGCATCTCCGGCGTTGTAGAGTTCCACCCATTTGGCGGACCCCTGGATATCGACGCCGGCGTAGCCGACCTCGTTTATTCGGATCTGGGCCTGTGCACTGCCGGCGAAGGCGACGAACAGGAAAAGAAGAAGCAATCGTTTCATAGTCTGGATGGATTGGTCTGATAGCCTAGCGTATCGAGGCGCGGTACCGGACATCGCCGTTTGACGCGCCATCCACCAAGATGAGGGACATCCCCACGCGTAAGTATCACAAATCGATAACAAGGGATCACAAAAGAAGAACATCTGCACAACATCCGGGCGGAAACCCTGAGGCGCGGTGTTTGTAACCAGCCTACACTTCCTTTCCGCCGGCGACCGATTCCCCCCTTCGTGCGACCGTCCGGCGCGCTCTCTTCTCGAACAAGCCTTTCAACGCGCACCGCGCGCACGGTACGATGCCCAACAGCGATGCAACGGGCGCCCGACCCCAACCCGTGGACAACGATGTCCTCGCGGTTTATCGGATGATGCCCACGACGGAAGTCGAGCAACTGCTCGAACATATCGAGTGGCTCGAACGCGAGCTGCAAAACGAAAAAAACATCCACAATTCCACCGAGGAAAAACTCAAACACCTGACGCGGCTCCTGAACCGGCACAAGCGCGACGTGGCGGCGGAACTGGAGCGGTTCGGTCGTCGGGGCTGACCCTCCGACATCGGGGCCGGATGCGCGTCCGGGGTTCCGCGCGTCTCCTCGAACACGGAGCCGGCGACCCCAATCGACGCCGGCATGCAGACTGGCACGTCATGTGCTTTGGACCGGCGCGGATACGTCGTTATGACGGATGCCGCGCCGTAACGGACGCGGCATGCGGACTGTCCGTGCAGACGGCGCGCCGGTACGAAGGGGTATACACGCGCCTCCCAACCGGCGCTATCGCACGATCAGCCCCCCATTCCCCGTTCAGTGGAACGCTCTGTTCCATCTGCGCGCGCCGCCCTGTTGCGGGTGCGCTCGTCATTCAGCCGATCACGCATGCCCGATTCGTTTCCCTCGTTCGAGGAATTTCTAGCCTCGCAGAGCGTTCAGATCTCGCTCTGGAATTTCACCCTCAACCTGCTGCTGGCCGCGATCCTGGGGGCCATCCTGGCCTGGTTCTACATCCGTTTCGGCACCTCGTTATCCAACCGCAGGCAGTTCGCCGGCAACTTTGTGCTGCTCGCCATGACCACCATGCTCATCATCAGCGTGGTCAAGGCCTCGCTCGCGCTCTCGCTCGGTCTCGTCGGCGCGCTCTCGATCGTCCGTTTTCGATCCGCCATCAAGGAGCCCGAGGAGCTGGCGTACCTCTTTCTGGTCATCGCCATCGGGCTGGGGCTCGGCGCCGATCAACGATGGATCACCATCGTCGCCTTTGGCGCGATTCTCGGCATTCTCTGGGTGATGCACCGGCTGAAAGGGGTCTCCGAGCCGGCCAATCTCTTCCTCACGGTGCGCAGCAACGGCAGCGGCAAGATCGGTCTGTCGCGCATCGTCGATGTGCTCGACCGGCACTGCCTCTCCCTCGAACTCAAACGGGTCGACGAAAGCAAGGAGCAGATCGATGCGGCGTTCGTGGTCAGCTTCAGGTCGTTTGCGGATCTGGAAGCCGGCAAATCGGAACTCCAGAAGCTCAACGACTCGCTCCATATCGCCCTGCTCGATAACCGCAGCCTCGGAGGCGTGTCGTGAAGCTGAAAGTGGCCCAGGCGCCCTCGCCCCTGCGCACGCTGCTCACGGGACGCACGCTCAGCATCGGCGGCGTCGTGGCCCTCATGGTCTGCCTTTCGGCGCTGACGTTCTGGATCGGCGCCCTGCTGACGCAGCGGCAAGCCTTCGACCCGGAGGCGACGGCATCGAGCCTGATGCAAGCTCCCGTCACCCTCGCCAACCGGGTCGAGAGCGCACTGCTGGCACGCCCCGAGCAGATCGCGATCGACATCAAGCACACCGATTTCCAGTGGATCGCCTATAAGCGCGAGACGGCGCTTCGCATGGGCCAGCTGATCGCGAGCGACGACGATTACGTCCCGGCCCGCCTGACGTCGAATGGAAAAACCTACGACGTCACGCTGCGGCTCAAAGGCGATCTGGTCGACCATCTCGCCGGCGACAAGTGGTCCTTCCGCGTCCATGTAAAGGGCGACCAGACGGTTTTCGGCATGAATACCTTCTCGATCCAGGACCCCGGCACCCGGAATTACCTGGCCGAATGGGTGTATCACCGGGCGCTGGAACGCGAAGATGTCCTGTCGCTCCGGTACGATTTCATTGGCGTGACGATCAACGGAAAATACATGGGCATCTATGCCCTGGAAGAGCACTTCGACAAACGCCTGATCGAACACCGAAACCGGCGGGAAGGCCCCATCCTGCGGTTCTCCGAGCAGCCGCTCTGGGACGACGTTTTCGATCTGACGGAATTCAAGGACATGGCGTCCGCGACGAGTTCGACGTTCGAGGCCACCTACATCGACGCGTTCAAGAGCCAGTCCATCCAGCGCGATCCCGTCCAGTACAACCAGTACCTCCACGCCCTGAGCCTGCTCACGGATTTCAGGAGCGGCGCCATGCCGGCACATGCGGTATTCGATGTCGAGCGCATGGCCCGTTTCATGGCGCTATCGGAACTGCTCGGCAGCAAACACGGGGCGGTGTGGCGCAACATCCGGTTCTATTACAACCCGATCACGGCACGCATTGAACCCATCGGGTACGATGCGCTTTCCGGGACGCAGATCGGCGCGATCTGGGCCTCCGGGAACGGATTCGACGCCTCGGACTACCCGGACGCCCTGCAACGCATTCTGCTTCAGGACACGACTTTTTTTGCGGCGTACGTCGGTGAACTCGAACGCGTGGCGGATCCGGCGTATTTCGCCGGCCTGCAGGAGGATCTGCGCGACGAATGGGTCCGCAAGGAGCGGATCGTCCATCTCGACAATCCCGAATACGCGTTCCCGTATGCCTCGGTGGACCACAACCGCCGGCTGATCGATTTCGGCCTGCACCCGGTGGACGCCCTCCGCGCGCACCTGCTCGGGCATGACAGCGGGTCCGTCCAACTCGAACTCGCCGCCACGCATTTTCTCCCGGTGTATGTGGATGCGCTCGCCCTGAACGACCGGGTCGTCAGCCGGCCCGCCGAACCGGCGTTCCTCCCGGCCCGAAACGACGGGATGACGGCCACGTTCTCGTCCGTCTCCTTCCCCCTTCCCGATTCGATCGCCGCCTCCGACTCGCTGCGCGGGCTGCTGACCGTCCGGTACCACCTGCTCGGGAGCGACTCCCTGAAGTCGACCACGATCTTCCCGTATCCCAGCGTCGTCCGCGCCCTGGTCGACGGCGATCCGACGCGCGACGAACCGAATGCGCATACGTTTCCGTTTCTGCGCATCGACGAGGCCGCGCGCCGGGTGACGGTGCCGGCCGGCGACTGGCGCGTCGGCGACATCATGATCCTGCCCACCGGCTACACCTTCCTCCTCGAAGCCGGCGCGCATCTCGACCTGTCGGACAGCGCCTTCGTGCTCGCGCGGGGACCGGTCGTGGCCAACGGCACCGAGGCCGATCCGGTGCGCTTCGGCTCTGCCGACAGCACCGGTCAGGGGCTGGTCGTCCTGCAGGCCGGCGAGGAATCGACGATCCGGCATGCCTTGTTCGATGGGCTGGGCAGCGCCGGGCGCGGCGCGTGGAATCAGACCGGCGCCGTCGTCTTTTACGAGTCGCCCGTCCGCATGGAGCACGTCGCGTTTACGCGCTCGCGCTCCGAGGACGCGCTCAACATCGTACGCACCCGGTTTTCGCTGGAGGATGCCCTTTTTCGCGACACCCGGTCGGATGCGTTCGACGGCGACTTCGTGGAGGGCGTCGTGCGCAACGCGCGTTTCGAGCGCCTCGGGAACGACGGCATCGACATTTCGGGCTCGCAGGTGCGCGCCGTGGGCATCCATGTGCGCGGCGCGGGCGACAAGGCGCTCAGCGCCGGCGAATACAGCGTGCTGGAAGCCGACAGCGTAACGATCGTCGGCAGCGCCATCGCCATCGCCAGCAAGGACAAATCGGTCGTCACCCTCCGCAACGCCTCCATCATCGACAGCCGGCTCGGCTTCGCCATCTTCCAGAAGAAGTCCGAATTCGGCCCGGCCTCCGCCGAGGCGTATAACCTGCGCATGGACGCCGTCGAGACCCCCCTGTTGCTCGAGACCGGATCGTCCCTGTTTATCAACGGGGCCCTGCAGCGCCCCACTGGAGATCGCGTAGGCGATCTGCTCTACGGTCATGTTTACGGCAAAGCTTCCGAGTAGCCTCCTCCCCGGCGTCGAGACCCGGCCGGCGGCGGTCGAACACGCTGAACCGCGCTACGAACGCAAACTCGTCGCCGAAGGGCTCGCGCGCCCGGAGATCGAGGCCATCCTGCGCGTCAATCACGGGCTCTTCCGCCCGATCTACGCCGGCCGGCACGTCAACAACATCTACCTCGACGACCCGACCCGTTCGAGCTACCGGCAGACCGTCGAAGGCGTCATGAACCGGATGAAGATCCGGATCCGCTGGTACGGTCCGCTCTTCGGCCGCGTCGCCGCGCCCCGGCTCGAGTTCAAGATCAAACACGGGCTCACCGGCCGCAAGGAACTGATCGCGTTGCCCGCCTTCGATTTCGCCGCGGAATGGCCGCCGGACTGGACCGACGCGATCGCGGCGCGACTTCCCGAGCCCTACCGCCTGCGGCTGCAGTGGGTGGAGCCGGCGCTCGTCAACCGGTACTACCGCACCTACTACCTGTCGGCCGACCGGCGCTTCCGCATCACGGTCGACACCGACCTCACCTTCCACGGCGCGTCTCCCCGAGGCCTGGACCCGCTCCGCCGCGCCGTCGACACCGGGCGCTCTATCGTGGAGATCAAATATGCCGTCGAAGACGCGGCGGACGCCGACCGGATCGCCGGGGCGTTCCCCTTCCGGATCTCGCGGTACTCGAAGTACGCGAACGGTCTGGATTTCGTCGGGCTGCGCTAGGCCACGCCGGCGGTGGCGAGCGCCGCATCCAGCAACACCTCCACGCCGGCCGCCAGGTGCTCAGGCGCGGTGTATTCGGTCACATCGTGGCTCACGCCGCCCCGGCTGGGCACGAACAGCATCACGGTGGGATACCGGGACGCCATGATCTGCGCGTCGTGACTCGCGCCGCTGATCATCCGCCGGCTCGCGTAGCCCCGACCGTCCGCCGCCGCCTGCACCCGGGCGATGAGCGCGTCGTCGAACGAGACCGGCTCGACGCGCGCCAGACGACGCAGCCGCACCCGCAGCCCCTCGCCCGCCGCCGTCTCGTGGACGAACGCCTCCACGCGCTGCTCGGCGGCGTCCAGCGCGCCGGCCTCGGGATGCCGCAGGTCGACCGTGACGATCGCCTCGCGGGCGATCACGTTGATGAGATTCGGAACGAGCCGAACCGAACCGACCGTGGCGCGCTGGGGCTCGCCGGCGGCAGCGGCCAGTTCGCGAACAAACCGGATGAGCGCGCCGGCGGCATATCCGGCATCGCGACGCAGCGCCATCGGCGTCGTGCCGGCGTGGTTGGATGCCCCCTCGAAGACGACCTCGGTCCACGACAGCCCCTGGACGCCCTCGACGACCCCGATGGTCAGGCCTTCGCGTTCCAGCACGGGACCCTGTTCGATGTGCAACTCCAGAAACGCCGCAATCGGTAGATGCCGCCATTCCCGATCGCCCGCGAAGGCGTTGCGGTCCAGGTTGTCGCCGATGGTCGTCCCGTCCACCCCGACGATCTCGCGGATGCCCTGCGCCTCGAGCTGCCCTGTCGCGTAAAGGCTGCCCATCATGTCCGGCATGAAGCGGACGCCCTCTTCGTTGACGAACGCCGCCACGCCGATCGGGCAGCGGGTGGCGATGTCTGCGTCGTTGAGAGCGGCCACGGCCTCCAGGCCGGCGAGCACGCCGAGGCTGCCGTCGAAGCGGCCCCCGGTGCCCACGGTATCGACATGCGAGCCGATCAGGACCATCGGCGCATCGGTCGTCCCCGCGCGGACGCCCAGCAGGTTGCCGATGGCGTCGATCGATACCTCCAGGCCCAGCCCGCGCATCCGGGCCTCGACCCAGTCGCGGCCGGCGCGGTCCTCCGGCGAAAAGGCCAGCCGTTGGACCCCGCCGCCCGGGATGGCGCCGATGGCTGCCAGGGCGTCGAAGGAGGCTAAAAAACGGGAACGATCGATGGGGAGCGGCATGGGGTGCGCGAATCCGGAGATAAATCCGTGGATGACGGAGGGCGATTCCTGAAGAATGCAGAATGCCGGCGAGGATTTCAAGCCGGTGACCCACGCGACGGATTCTCCTCGTATCTTCCAGAAACCAACCCCATTTCATCACGTAGGCTTTCGTCGAAACGAATGTCGATGTGATCCTTACGCAACGTCATGATGACCGTAACGCCCTTGCGTTTCACGCGCTCGCTGCGCCACACCCTGATCCTGATCATCGCCCTTCTCGGCGTTGGCTGCAACCGTGAAGCCCAGTCCCAGCAGCAGGCGACCGACGCCATGCCGCAGCAGCCCCAGGCCCTCGCCGCCGTCACCGATCAACTCTACGAGAGCCGGACGACCGCCATCACCCGGGCCGTGGAGATCGCCAGCCCGGCCGTCGTCAGCGTCAACGTGATCGCCGTGCAACGGGTGGAGTATCGGGATCCGTTTTCCGATCCCTGGATGGAATTTTTCTACGGCCGCAGCCGCAGCCGGGTCTACGAACAGCAGGTCCAGAGCGTGGGATCGGGCTTTGTCATTTCCCCCGACGGCTACATCGTCACCAACGAACACGTGGCCCACAACGCGGCCAAGATCACCGTCGCCTTCATGGACGGCGCGACGCTGGAAGCCGAGTTGATCGGAAGCGACGAAGCCAGCGACCTGGCGCTCATCAAGGTGAATCCCCCGGAGGACCTCCACTTTCTCTCGTTCGCCACGAACGGCCAGGCCATCCCGGGCGAATGGGCCATCGCGCTGGGCAATCCGTTCGGCCTTTTCGAAGCCTCGGAGCCGACGGTCACCGTCGGCGTGGTATCCGGCACCGGACGCGACTTCCAGCCGCAGGAGAACCGCATCTATCGGGACATGATTCAGACGGACGCGTCCATCAACCAGGGGAATTCCGGCGGCCCGCTCATCAACGCGCTCGGCGAGGTCATCGGGGTCAACACCTTCATCTACACCTCGGGCGGCGGCGGATCGATCGGCCTCGGGTTCGCCGTGCCGGCGGAAAAGGTGATGCGCATCGTGCAGGAGCTAAAGGACAACGGGCAGGTCGATCGCTCCTACTATACCGGGTTGCGCGGATGGGACGTGAACGAGCGGATCGCCAAAGCGCTCGGCCTCGCCGAACAGCGCGGATTCATCGTGCGCGATGTCGATCCCGGCTCGCCGGCGGACAAGGCCGGCTTTAAACCCTACGACGTCATTCTCACGTTCGAGGACGAGCCCATCGCCGGCCAGGTGGATCTGGCGGCCCGCCTCACCGACTTCCGCCCCGGCGACGCCGTCCACCTGGGTGTGTTCCGCGAAGGCAAGATGTACAACGTGGTGATGGAGCTCGGTCGGCAGTGAGCGCTGCGGTGCATCAGGGGAGGCTTCCGAGCATCCGCTTCGCATCGGCGTGGTCGGGGTGGCGGACGAGGAGGCGATTAAGGAGCGCGCGCGCGTCGTCGAAACGGGCGTCGAGGGCGTAAGCGCCGGCCAGGTTGTACTGCGCCTGCGCATCGTCGGGCTCGAGCGTCAGCGAGCGTTCGAGCCACCTTATGGCCTCTTTCCGGCGATTCTGCTGGAGGTAGATGCTGCCGATCATCCGCTGCGCCGCCGCGGAGGGGCCGCGCTCGTCGGCGGCGAGGAAGTACTCGACGGCGTCGGCGAAGCGGCGCTGCTTGACGAGCACGTTGCCGGCGAGGAGGTAGGGTGGCACGGCGAACGGATATTCCTGGATGAGCGCCAGACAGGTTTTGAGCGCGTTGTGGTAGTCGCCCCGCTCCTCGTACACCCCCCGCAAGGCATCCGTGGCCTGGTACCAGCTCACCCGCCGCTTGTACAGGTCGAAGGCGATCCGTTCGATCGGGTCGTCGGTCAGCGGCGTCACCTCCGGGCCCTGCTGGCCGATCGGCTGAAACGGCCAGCTATTCATCAGCTGACGCACCCGGAACCCCGCCGTCATCGAGTCGACCGCCGTAAAGAGCACCTCGCGCCGCGCTTCCTCCCGGCCGACCGGCATCGTCCAGTCCCCGATATCGCGCCGGGCGCGCATGGCTTCGTATACCGCATCCGCGATCACGAAATAGCCTTCGACATTCGGGTGGAGGTGTTCGAGCATCGTCTCGCGCCCGATGATGCCCTCCGGCGACGCCCGGCGCAGGGCGTCCTCGACCTCCACGACCGTCGCGCCGGCGCGGGCCGCCTCCTCACGGATGACGTCGTTGATCGCCAGCGGAGCGCGGAACCGCAGCTGGTCGTATTCCCGCGCCGCGATGAAGGCGTCGCGCGCCGCATCGGGCCGGCCGGCGGCGTCCAGGACGCGGCCGTACGCATACCAGGCGTCGGCCGACGTGGTGTCCAGACGCACGAGCGAAGCCAGCGCGGCGAGCGCCTGGGCCGTGTCGCCGGCGGCCAGCGCCTCCCGCGCATCCCCGTATCGCGCCTCCCAGTCCTGCGCGTCCGTGCCGGGCAGCAGCCCGCTGTTGAATGGCCGCTGATCGCGCTCGTTGCTCGCTACCGTGGCGATCAGGACGGGGATGCCGGCTTCCCGATACCGGGTGAGGATATCGCGAAGGTTGCCCCGGAACTGGTCCAGACCCAGCCTGTAGAGCGGGCTGCCGAGGGGAATCGACTGCTCGCGGACGATCCGGCTCATCATCGTGTTGCCGGGGAGGTCCTCCGGGCGCTCTTCGGCCACGGCGGATGCGGCCCCCTGCAGCGTGTTCTGGAGCAGCTGCACGATCCGCCATCCCTGCAGCCGGAGGTACAGGTTGACCGCCCATCGGCTGCGCCCGAACGACTCCGCCGAGCCGACGCCCAGCGTCCCGTAATATTCGTTGTGGCCGGCGTAGATGACCACCATGTCCGGCCGCTGGTTGATGATCTCGCCGACGAGGTCCCGCAAGGTGTACGAGTTGACCGCGGCCATGGCCGTGTTGACCACCTCGACATTGCGGCCTGGGAAGGTCTGCAGCAGCCGTTGTTCGAGCATCCGCGAGAAGCTGCCGCCATAGTAGAGCGGGTAGCCGGCGGCGGTCGACCCGCCCTGAATGAAGATGCGGTAGATCGCGCTGTCCTTGTCCGCCTTGAAGTAATCCCGCAGACTCGTCGGGACGTTTTTCTGCACCTTGAAATACCGGCGTGCGACCTCCGGATTCTGATAGAGATAGCCCTCGTATTCGGGTACCGGGATGAACAGGGGGTAGTCCGCCCCATACCCGAACAGCCGCAACCCGCCTTCGAGCAGGGCGAAAAAGAGCACGGGCACAAGCACCAGCGAGACGGTCAGCAGCCGGCGCAGGGTGGGGCTCAGGGCGGGTTCGCGATCCATGGGGTGCGGTCGTTTGTCGGCGATGGGGCTGGAATGCGGCAAGGCCGGCAAGGTTGCCGCCGCGTCGCCGTTCCTGTGAAATCTCGGCCCACAGCTTGGCCGGCACGACCCGCGGGGTTAGATTGGGCGATTAAGACAAAGGACTCCTAATACCGCCATGCTGCTCTCCAAAAGCTGCGAATACGGCATCCGCGCCGTGCTCCACCTCGTCTCGCTCGGCGAGGCGGGCCACGTATCCATCCGAAAGATCAGCGACGACCTCGACATCTCGTTTCACTTTCTGACCAAGATCTTCCAGAAACTGACGGAGGCCGGCATCCTGCAGTCGCTCAAGGGCCCGCACGGCGGCATCCGGCTTGGCCGGCCGGCCGCGGCGATCCCCGTGCGCGACCTCGTGGTGGCGATCGACGGTGACGCCATCTTCACGCAGTGCGTCCTGGGGTTGCCCTCGTGCGACAAAAACCACCCCTGCCCGCTCCACCAGCAGTGGGGCCCGCAGCGCGCCCAGATCGAATCCCTGTTCGCCGGCACAACCGTCGCCGACCTCGCCGCGGACATCAACCGGCTGGGCTTGCGGCTGTCCGGGAGCTGACCCGATTATGAAGAAACCGTGACATCAGCCACCGCGCTTGACGGGTGCCGTTTCCTTTCCGATATTCAATTAAGACAAAAGAGTCTTCTATACGAAATGATGTCGAAACGCTGCACATATGGCATCCAGTCGCTGGTGTATCTCTCACGTGAGGGGCGCGACCGGTTCGTCCCGGTTCACGAGATCAGCGAGGCGTTGTCGATTCCCGGCTCCTTCTTGTCCAAGATTCTCGCCGAGCTGGCCAGTCAGCACGTGGTCGATTCGCGCAAGGGCCCGCAAGGCGGCGTGATGCTGCACGCGGATCCGGAGCAGCTGACGCTGCACGATGTCGTGGTCGCGATCGACGGCCCGGGGTTGTTCGAGGCGTGCGTCCTGGGCATGCCCGGTTGCAGCCAGGAAGCGCCCTGCCCGCTGCATGCGCACTGGAACGAGACCCGTGCCTGCCTGCGCCGCGGCTTCGCGCAGCTGTCGATCGCCCGGCTGGCGATGGCAGACGGCGACGCCAACCTGCCGGCCTCTTTTTTTGCCCCTTAATAAGACAAAATAGTCCGATATCCAAAATGAAACCCGAAACTCGCCTACCGATCGCCGCGCTCCTCCTGATCGTGGCCAGCCTCCTCCCTCTCGCCGGCTGCGGCGGCAGCGACGCCGAAGCGCCTGCCGCGCCGGCGGCCCAGACGAACGGCCTGAGCGAAGCCCAGCTCCGCGACGGCATCGGCCCGATCACCAGCGTGAACCTGGGTCCGATCGACGACGCCCTGGCGCAGTCGGGCGAGGAGAGCTTCAAAATGAAATGCATGGCCTGTCACAAGCTCGGCGAGCGGTACGTCGGCCCTGCGCTGGGTGACGTGCTGACGCGCCGCACCCCGGCCTACGTCATGAACATGATGCTGAACCCGGCGGAGATGGTCGAAAAACACCCGGAAGCGCGCAAGATGCTCGCCCAGTTCATGACGCCCATGCCCAGCCAGAATCTGACGCAGGACGAAGCGCGCGCCCTGCTCGAATACCTCCGCAAGGCCGCCGATGAGGGCCCGGAAAACAAAGAAAACCAACCTTAACCCACGCCACCCAACGCATCCAATACAGAGGCCAATGCCATGAAAACCACTCGCATCAACCCGATCCTGCTGCTTGTCGCCGGCATCGTGATGCTCGCCGGCAGCTTTGCCGCTTGCCAGATGACGGGCCCCGCCTCGACCTCCGGCAGTAGCGCCGCGGAACAGGTCTATGTCGCCCCGGGGGAATACGACGAATTTTACGCCTTCATGTCGGGCGGATTCAGCGGACAGATCACCGTCCACGGACTGCCCTCCGGGCGCTTGCTGAAGACCATCCCGGTCTTTTCGCAGAACGCCGAAAACGGCTGGGGCTATTCGGAAGAGACCAAGCCGATGTTCATGACCTCGCACGGATTCGTGCCGTGGGACGACTCGCACCACCCTGAACTCTCCATGACGGATGGCGCCCCGGACGGACGCTGGATCTTCATCAATGGCAACAACACGCCGCGCGTCGCTCGCATCGATCTCACGCAGTTCGAAACCGAGGAGATCGTCGAGATCCCCAATTCCGCCGGCAACCACGGCTCACCGTTCATCACCCCGAACTCGGAATACCTCGTCGCCTCGACGCGTTTCTCCGTGCCGATTCCGAACCGGGATGTGGCGATCGACTCGTACGCCGAAAACTTCAAGGGCACCCTGTCCTTCATCCGGGCCGATGAGCCCGGCAAGCTGGATATCGCCTTCCAGGTGCTGGTGCCGGGTTTCAACTACGACCTCGCGCACGCCGGCAAGGGCCCGTCCAACGGATGGATGTTCTTCACGTCCTACAACTCGGAGCAGGCCAACACCTTGCTCGAAATCAACGCCTCGCAGAACGACAAGGATTTCATCGCGGCGGTGAACTGGAAACGGGCGGAAGAATGCGTGGCCGCCGGCAACGCCCGGCAGATGCCGGCGCGGTACGCGCACAACTACATGGATCCCTCGTCGCGCATCGCCCGCAGCGAGATCAAGACGAGCGTCACGATCCTGGAAGCCGGCAGCTGCTCGGATCTGGTGTATTTCCTGCCGACGCCGAAGTCGCCGCACGGCGTGGACGTGGACCCGACGGGGGAATTCATCGCCGCCGGCGGCAAGCTCGCCACGGTGATTCCTGTCCATTCGTTCTCGAAGATGATCCAGGCGATCCAGAACAAGGAGTTCGAGACCGTCATCGACGGCATCCCGGTGCTGAAGTACGAATCGATCGTGGCCGGCGAAGTGGAGAACCCGGGTCTCGGCCCGCTCCACACCGAATTCGACGGCAAGGGGTACGCCTATACCACGGCGTTCATCTCGTCCGAGATCGTGAAGTGGAGCCTGTCGACGTTCCAGGTCGTGGACCGCATCCCGGTTTATTATAGCGTGGGCCACCTGATGATTCCGGGCGGCGACAGCCAGAAGCCGTGGGGCAAGTACCTCGTTGCGCTCAACAAAATCACGAAGGACCGCTACCTCCCAACCGGGCCTGAACTCGCACACGCCGCGCAGCTGATCGACATCAGCGGCGACAAGATGAAAATCATCCTCGATTTCCCGACGATGGGCGAGCCGCACTACGCCCAGGGCATCGCGGCGAGCGTCATCAAGGACCGTCAGGTGCAGATCTACGCGCTCCAGGACAACACGCATCCGGACGCCGTGAAAAGCGAAGGCGACACGCGCATCGAGCGCCGCGGCAACGAGGTGCACGTCTACATGACGACCATCCGCAGCCACTTCTCGCCCGACAACATCGAAGGCGTCCGCGCCGGCGACGATGTGTACTTCCACGTCACCAACCTGGAACAGGACTGGGACGTCCCGCACGGCTTCGCCATCATGGGGATGAACAACGCCGAGTTGCTCATCATGCCGGGCGAAACGCGCACGCTGAAATGGAAAGCGGATTCCCCGGGCGTTTATCCGTTCTACTGCACCGACTTCTGCTCGGCGCTCCACCAGGAAATGCAGGGCTACCTCCGCGTCTCCCCCGCCGGCAGCAGCACCCCGCTGGCCTACCACACGGGTGGAAATTGATCGCAAATCTTTAATCGCTAATCGCTAATCGCTAATCAAGGACGGTGCGGGCACAGAGGCTGCTCGCCGCATCAGGAGCCTCCCTCCCGCACCGTCCTCCCTTCGCCGATCGCCATGAACCCGCGCTCTCGTATCCTCCTGGCCGTAGCCTCCCTCGCGCTGCTTGTCATGTATGTCGTGCCGATCTGGACGATCTCCCTCGACGCGCCGCAATATCCGGAAGGCCTCGGCCTCGAAATATGGATCGACACCGTGAAAGGCCAGAAAACGCACGACCTGAACAACGTCAACAACCTGAACCACTACATCGGCATGAAGCGCATCGTGCCGGATGCCATCCCCGAACTGAAGATGATGCCGTGGATCATCGGCGCGCTGGCGGCGATCGGTCTTCTGGCGGCGACGACCGGGCAGCGCTGGCTGCTGTATCTGTGGACCGGTCTCTTTCTCGTCACCGCGGTCGTCGGCCTCGTCGATTTTTACCTGTGGGAATACGATTACGGCCACAACCTGGACTGGGAGCATGCCATCATCAAGATTCCGGGGATGAGCTACCAGCCGCCGCTGATCGGCTCCAAACAGCTGCTCAACTTCACCGCCAACTCGTGGCCGGCGCTGGGCGGATGGGTCGCCTTCCTGTCCCTGGGGACCGGACTCGCCCTCACCTACCTGTCGCTGCGCAAAAGAACGCCTGCGCCGGAGGTCGCCTGACATGCGCTGGCTCGCCATCCTGACCGCCCTCTTCACGCTCGCCGGCTGCGCGCTGGATCCGCGCCCGCTCGACTACGGCGGCGACCGCTGCACGCATTGCCTCATGACGCTGACCGACCCGCGTTTCGGCGCCGAACTCGTCACGCCGCAGGGGAAACGCCTGCCGTTCGACGCCATCGAGTGCATGGCCGCCTATGTGGCGGAGCAGCAACCGGAGGTGCATGCGCTCTGGGTAGTCGATTTCGCCGCGCCCGAAACGCTGCGTCCCATCGAGGAGGTCGCCCTGTATCGCAGTCCAGCCCTACCGAGCCCGATGGGCATGCACCTCGGCGCATTCCACGACGTGTCGACCGTGCGCCGGCTCGCGCCGGACGGCGAGGCGCTCACGTGGGACGAGGTCCTCGCGCGCTCCATCGCACCGCGCGGCATCGCGCTCCACACCCCTTGACCCCGCCGACCATGCTCGCTCGCTGGACGCTCGTCTTCCTTCTCGCCCTCTCCCCGTGCGCGGCCGCCCGGGCGCAGGCTCGGTTCTCCGTTCCCAACGACAGCCTGCCGACGATCGCCGAGGCGATCCGGCGGGCGCCCGCCGGCGGCGAGGTTGTCGTCCGCGCCGGCGTATGGCGGGAGCATGGGCTGCTCATCGACAAGCCGCTCCGCCTGATCGGCGAAGCCGGCGCGGTGCTGGACGGGGACGGAGAGCCCATCCTGCGGGTCACCGCCGACAGCGTGCGCGTCCAGGGGCTCGTCTTCCGGAACGTCGCCACGAGTTTTGTGGAGGATCAGGCCGGCATCAAGCTCGACGGCGCCAGCCGGTGCGTGATCGAGGACAACCGGTTCGAGGATACCTTTTTCGCGCTTTATCTGGCCAGAACGAGCCACTGCATTCTCCGCAACAACGTCATGCAGGGCGCCAAGGCCACCGAATCCCGATCGGGAAACGGCATCCACCTCTGGTACTCCCGGTACGTCACCATCGCCGGCAACCGCATCAGCGGTCACCGCGACGGGATCTACCTGGAGTTCGTGGAAGACAGCGAGGTGACCGACAACCACAGCACCGCCAACCTGCGGTACGGGCTGCACTTCATGTTTTCGGACCGATGCGTCTACCGCCGCAACGACCTGCTAGGCAACGACGCCGGCGTGGCGGTGATGTATACGAAAAACGTGGAAATGACAGACAACCGGTTCGAGGACAACTGGGGCAGCGCCTCCTACGGCCTGCTGCTGAAAGACATCACTGACAGCGTCATCCGTGGCAACACGTTCCGCCGGAACACGATCGGCATCTATGCGGAAGGGTCGGACCGGATGGATGTGCGCCACAACACGTTCGAGGGCAACGGCTGGGCGCTCAAGCTCATGGCCAACGCCATCGACAACCGGATCGAAGAGAACAACTTCGTGGCCAACACCTTCGACGTGGCCACCAACAGCCGGCAGACGAACAGCACGTTCGCCGGCAACTACTGGGACAAATACCGGGGCTACGACCTCAACCGCGACGGCGTGGGCGACGTCCCGTTCCGACCGGTGCGCCTCTTTTCGCTGATGGTGGAGGCCAACGAGCCGTCCATCATTCTGCTGCGGAGCTTCTTCATCGACCTGCTCGATGCCGCCGAGCGCGTGCTGCCTTCGCTGACCCCTGAAACCCTCGTGGACAACCGCCCCGCCCTGAGCATACTCCCATGATCGACATCGGAAAACCCATGATCCAGATCGACGGGATCGAAAAACGATTTGGCAAACGCGACGTCCTCCGCGGCCTGAACCTGCCGATCGAACGAACGGAAATCACCGCGATCCTGGGGCACAACGGATCGGGGAAGACCACCCTGATCAAGTGCATCCTCGGCCTCGTTCGCCCCAGCGGTGGACGCATCTTTCTGGACGGCGAAAAGCTCGACGCCGGCTGGGCCTACCGGCAGCGGATCGGGTACATGCCCCAGATCGCCCGTTTTCCCGAAAACCTGCGCATGCGCGAGCTGGTCGCCCTCCTGCGCGACCTCCGGGGGAACCCCTCCGGCACCGACGACGAGCTGTTCGAGCTGTTCGGACTCGAACACGAGATGGACCGGCCGATGCGGACGCTCTCGGGGGGCACGCGGCAGAAGATCAACGCCGTCATCGCCTTCCTCTTCCATCCCGACATCCTGATCCTCGACGAACCGACCGCCAGCCTGGACCCTGTCGCGAGCAGCATCCTCAAAGAAAAGATCCGCCGCGAGCGCGACGCCGGCAAGACGGTCATCCTCACCTCGCACAACATGGGCGAGGTAGAGGCCCTGGCCGACACCATCGCCTTCCTGCTCGACGGGCGCGTGCACACGCTGGGCCGGCAGCAGGCCATCAAGGAGCGCACGGGAGAACCCGATCTCGAGCGCGCCATCGCACACCTGATGCAGGAGAAAGCCGCATGAAACCGCTCCGCACCATCTTCGCCTACGCATTCAACGACATCGCCCGCAGCAAGGGCCTGATCGCTTACGCCCTCTTCTTCGCCCTCAGCGGCGAAGCCCTGTTTCGTTTCGGCGGCGGCGGACGCGCGCTGCTGAGTCTGATGAATCTGGGGTTGATCGTCATCCCGCTCGTCTGCATCGTCTTCGGGGCGATGTATCTGTATTCGGCGCGGGATTTCATGGAGCTGCTGCTGGCCCAGCCGATCAGGCGGAGCCAGCTCTTCGGCGGGCTGTTCCTGGGGCTGTCGATCCCGCTCGCCGGCGCCTTCGCGCTCGGAGCGGGCGTGCCGATGGCGGTGCACGCCGGCGACCTCGCCGGCTACGGCCGGCCGCTGACGGTGCTCCTGGCGACGGGCATCCTGCTGTCGTTCGTCTTCGTCGCCATCGCGACCCTGTTCGCGACGTGGCTCGACGAAAAAGTAAAGGGCCTCGCCGCCGCCCTCATCGCCTGGCTTCTTTTCGGCGTGGTGTACGACGGGTTGATGCTGCTGGTGGTCAACCTCTACGCCGCCTATCCCCTCGAAATTCCGACGCTCGTGATGACCCTCCTCAACCCGCTCGACCTCGCGCGGGTGATGATGCTCCTCAATGTCGATATCGCCGCGCTGATGGGCTACACCGGCGCCGTCTTCGAAGCGTTTTTCGGGACGCCCCTCGGGCTCGTCGTGGCCCTCGGCGTACTGGTACTCTGGATCGCCGGCCCATTATGGGCGAGTTATCGGATGTTTTTGAGGAAGGACTTTTAAATAGAAACCCTCTTCAACAAGTCATCTCGACCGGAACGCCGGCCTTAGCCGGCGGTGGAGCGGAGAGACCTCCTGACTAAGCGATATGCTCCCCCCTGCGCACGCGGGGTCCGGCCGAGTCGACATGTTTAATGACGAACCGCGTTTCCCCCACACGTACGTCAGGCGAGACCCGTCACGCCGGCGGGGCGCGGTCGGGTAGACTATCGGGTGACCTGTTCACCATCCAGGCACTGCCATGCGTCGCCCGATAAACCTAGCCAGCCTGCTGCTCGCCGCGAGTTTCCTGATTGCGTGCGAGATCCCTGTCCCGGAGAAGAGCCCTATCGCCGGCACCGCGCCGGCCTCGCGCCTTACGGAGGCCCAACTCGAAAACGGCATCGGGCCGATCGCCGGATTCGACCTCCCGAGCCTCAACTCGGCGCTGGCCTCCGAGGGCGAGAAAAGCTTCAACCTCAAATGCGCCTCATGCCACCAGTGGGACTCCCGGCTGGTCGGCCCGCCACTCAACGGCGTGACGGAGCGGCGCGCGCCGGCGTTCATCATGAACATCATGCTCAACCCGGACGAGTTGGGGAAGAAACACCCGGAGATGATCAAGCTGCGCGAGGAATACGGCGTCCCGATGCCCAACCAGTTTTTGTCGCGGGATGAGGCCAGGGCGATCCTGGAGTACATGCGCGGGAAATAGTCTATTCCGTGCTCCATACAAGCTCGCCCGGGTACGACTCATCCATAAACAGTTGACAGGGGGCCTCAACACGGTTGTATATTTCGTGTGGAAGTCGATGTGCCTAGATGGAGCGCACCAGGAATCGGGGCCTCATGGGCGCAAAATACGAGTCCACCCACATGACTTGCCGACCATGACCCGATTGCTGACCTCTGTCATACAGCGCCTCCTGAACGTGGGAGGACTTCCAGATGCGGAGCAAGAACGGATAGCAAAGCAGATATCCGACGTCCTCGATGCGGCTTCAGGCGATTCCTCGCAGGTCCCGTGTCGACAACGCACGCCGGGCCTGGGTAGAGGAGATATCCAGATTGCTGCCGATTTCGACGCCCCGCTAGCCGAAGGATTCTGGCTCGGCGGGTCGTGAAAATGCTGCTGGATACGCATGTTTTCCTGTGGTGGCACGATACGCCGTTCCAACTCTCCAAATCGGCCCGAGCGGCGATTGTTGAGGGGAGCAACGAGATATTTATCAGCGTGGTGAGTGCCTGGGAACTGCAAATCAAATCGCAACTGAACAAGTTGACGCTGCCACGCGGTCTATCCGAAATTTTTGACCGGGAAATGGCAGAAAACAGGATCTCACTACTAACCGTCGCGCTGCCGCACGTGTATGAGATCCAGACGTTGCCGCTCCTACATAGCGATCCCTTCGACCGCCTCCTCATTGCCCAGTCGAGAGCCGAAGGGATGACCCTGATAACCGCGGATAAGGGTTTTTCCCGGTATGACGTTCCCGTATGCTGGTAGATGGTGATTTGGAATAGCCCTGCGACGATTGGCTTCAGGAAATTGACGTAACGCCGGCAAGCGACGTGTATGTCAATGCCGATACCACCTACATCTCGTTGCGGATCGTCAATCGCTCTTCGTCGTCGGTTTACCTGACTTCGTGCGGTGGATTTCGCCTTGAACTCCTGGATGGGGATGTCCCAGCTGCTACCTACACAGCTAACAATCCGTGCCTTTGTTATTGCCTGCGCGAGATCAAGGCCGGTGAGACCATCGATCACGGATATCAATTCTGGTTTCACAGACACCTGGGGCACACCCTGACTCCCGATCAAACGTATCGCGTCGCACCCATTTTCTACGAGGATCGAGGGTTCGAGAAAGAGGTGCCTGTCCAGGCCATCCGCGTCCATCCGTTTTATCTTAGCCCATCCGACACGTCGCATTGAATCCGCTGGCCACAGGTTGGTACGGCCCTTCTCCAGATAGAGATAAACCGCCTATCGCGCGCTCCCAGCCGGCATGGGTTGCGGCGTGCGCGTCGGGCCGACGACCTCGAGCGTCCCGTCGTCGCGGACGATCAGCCGGTCGATGTTGAGCACGCGCCGGCCCGAGGGATTTGCCGGGTCGGCGTGGCTGTGGTAGACAATGAACTGCTCGGATCCGTCGGGCGACACCGTGATGCTGTTGTGCCCGGGGCCTGAAACGCCGAGCGAGGGATCCTGCTTGAGAATGGGGTTGCCGGCGTATTTCGTCCACATGCCCAGCGGATGCTCCGCCGTCGCGTAGCCGACGCCGTAGTTCGGGTCGCGATAATGGTTGCCGGAATACGTCATGTAGTACGTGTCGCCGGCCTTGAACACCGTCATCCCCTCGTTGGACCGCGCCCACATGCTGGACACGCCCTCCCATTCCTGCGTCGGGTACAGGCAAAGTTTGGGCTCCGTGAGCGGCCGCGACAGGTCTTCGCTGAGCTCGACGCCCATGATCACCCCCCACAGATAGCCCTTGTCGTTCCCGAGCGACCCTACCAGCCCGACCATCTCGAAAAACAGGTAGGGCTTCCCGTCGTCGATGAAGAGGTGGGCGTCGATCATCGAATACCCGGGGTCGAACAGCGGGCTGTACAGATCCTCGAAGGGGCCCTCCGGGCGGTCGGCGACCGCGATCGTGATCCGGTATCCGTCGCCATACGCCGCCGGCCCGCGGCTGCTGTAGATCAGGTAGAAGCGGTCGCGGTAGCGCACGACCTCGGGCGCCCAGAACGAGCCCTGCCCCCAGGTGCCGGCCTGCTTCCGGTACACATAGCCCAGTTCATTCCAATCGACCAGATTTTCCGAGGTCCACGCCCGGAAGCCGTCGCCCGCAGAGGTGCCGTACAGGTAGTAGCGGCCTTGGTGGGTGAGGACAGACGGGTCCGCCACGAAGATGCTGTCGCCGACCGGGTTCGTGTATGTCCGCGGCTGGGCCGACACACGCGAGGGGCACGCAAGAAGCAGAATCAGTGCGCCCAGGCGCCAGGCACATCGTCGGCTGAAGGCCCAGGTCCATGCTCGATGTATCGTCATGGGGTCGTCCGTACCTAGTTTTGACGCAGACAGGTCGCGGGATCGGATCGGGCGGCGCGGGTAGTGTGATAGGCCAGCGCCGCCAGGGCGAGCAGGAGCGACACCCCGCACGCCAGGGCGAGCATCGCCCAGGTCACTTCCGTCCGATACGCGTACTGCTCGAGCCAACGGCCGGCGGCGGCGCGAGCGGCCAGCGCCCCGACGATCGCCGCCCCCAGGACGATGAGGAGCTGGTCGCGCGCCAGCAGCGCCAGGATGCCGGTCACCGTCGCACCGAGCACTTTCCGAATGCTGATCTCCCGCGTCCGCCGGGCGATGCCGAGCGCCGCGACGCCGAACAGACCCAGACAGGAAAGCAGGATCGCGATCGCCGCCAGCCACAGCGTCATGCGGCTCCATTGCGCCTCACTCCGGTAGTGCGCCGCGTAGACGTCGTCCACGAAGAAATACAGAAAGGGGATATCGGGGATATGTTCTTTCCAGGCACCGCGCAGGGCATCCAGCACGGCCGGCAGGTCGCCGGCTGAGGTGCGGACCGTGACGTAGGTGTAGGGGCCGGGCGCGATGCGGATCGCCAGCGGGCGAACAAGATCGTGCAGGGAATGGTAATAAAAATCCCGCACGACACCGATGATTTCACCGGCAGCGCCGGCCTGTACGTACGACGTGCCCACCGCATCGGCGGGGTCGTCATAGCCGAGCATCCGGGTAGCCGCTTCATTGACCAGGAGCCCGCGTTGCCGTTCGAGAGGGCGCTCGGAATCGAAAGCGCGGCCGGCGGCCATCTCCAGTCCATAAACCCCCAAAAAGCTCTCATCGATGTAGTAGGCATCCATCGTGACGTGCACGCGCCCGCCGCCGGCGCGTTCGGCCTCGATCTCCGTCTGCCGGTCGGGCTTGCCGGGAATCGCGGACGAAAGGCTGACGCCGTCTACCCCCTCGATGCGCGCGAGGCGCTTCGCCAGCAGGTCGTCAGGGCCACTGAGGCGGAAGAAGGCATCCACTGCGATCAGACCTTCCCTATCGAAGCCGGCCGGCCGGTCGCGCATAAAGTGCAGCTGGCCATACACCGCCAGCGTCGCCACGATAAGCGCGGCGGACACGGCGAACTGCACCGCCACCAGCGCTCCTCCGAGTCGGCTCCTCGGGTTGGCGCGGTCCGTCAACCCTTTGAGCCCGTTCGACACGTCCGTCCTTGCCAGCCGCAGCGCCGGGTAGATGCCCGAGCCCAGCCCGACCAGCGCGGCGATGGTGGCCAGCACCATGAGGATGCCGGCGTCGTTCAGCCATCCCGCTGGCAGTTCTTTACCGATCAACTGACCGAAAGCCGGCGCAAGCATCCGGGCGCCTACGACGGCGAGCACCAGCGAGGCGCCGGCAAGCATCAGGGCCTCAAACAAAAACTGGACGACGAGCCGGCGCGGCGTCGCGCCGAGCGCTTTGCGCACGCCGATCTCCCTCACGCGGCGCAAGCCTAGCGCCGTGGCGATGTTGATGGCATTACACGATGCGATCACGAGCACCAGCGCCGCGATGATGGAGAGCACGTTCAAGGCATCGGGATCGCCCGTCGACACGGCACCGGTACGGCTTCCTCTGGCCCGGCCGTACAGGTACACACGGTCGAGCGGCTCAGCCGAAACGACATAGCGGTCCTCACCCTGGTCGAACGCGCCGCTGAGCGCCTCGGTCAGCCGCATGCCAAACGCTTCGGCGTCCACGGGTTGCCCGACGCGCACATACGTGTAGAAGATGAATCGTTTCCAGTTCTGGGCGAGCGACGGATTCCATTCCTGCAGAAGGGTCGACATCGAGACGAAATAATCCACCTGCAGATGCGAATTCGCCGCTATGTCGCGCATGACGCCACTAACGACCACCTCGGTCGTCCCGTCCAGGGTCAGGGTCTCACCCAGACACGCCGTCGTACCGAAGTAGGCTTTTGCGGCGGTTTCAGAGAGCACGATGCGGCGCGGCGCCGCCAGCGCCGTAACGGGATCGCCCGCTACGAACGGTAGCGTAAACACGTCGAACAGCGAGGGGTCGGCATACGCAATGGCTTCCTGAGCTAGCTGTTCGGGCGAACGCTGCACGATGATATAGTCCAGCGCGACGCGGACAGACGCCTCGATTTCCGGCGCAACGGACGCCAGGAACGGCGCCATCGGGGCGGACGTGCTCGCGTACACCGTTCCCGATGACCTCTCGATATCGGTTACCACCCTGTAGATCCGCTCGGCATCCCGATGGAAGGTGTCATAGCTCGTCTCAAAACGGACATAGGCGATCGCGAGATAACAAACGCCGAGACCGACGGATAACCCCATCATGCTCAGCACCGCATATCCGGGGTGCTTTTTGAGATGACGCAGGGTGGTGCGGATCAGGTTGCCAAGCATGGGTAGATCGCCGGATAATGAGTGGAGCATGACATCAAAAGTAGGCCGGCGTTCACGCAACCACAACCGCCGGCTACTCGTGGCGCAAGCTCTTCACCGGATCCGACAACGCGGCGCGTAGCGACTGGACGCTCACCGTCAGCAGCGCCATCGCCAGCACGCCGCCGCCCGCCAGCACGAATACGCCCCACCCTATTGAGACCTGATAGGCGTAGTCCTCCAGCAGGCGCCGCTGGAGGAGATACGCTACGGGCAGGGCGATGACACAGGCGACCGCGACGAGGCGCGCAAAGTCTTTCGACAGCAGCGACAGGATGTTCGGCAGCGACGCGCCGAGCACCTTGCGCACGCCGATCTCTTTCGTCCGCTGCTGGACCAGGAAGGAGGCCAGCCCCAACAACCCCAGGCACGCGATCAGGAGTGCGAGAACCGAGAACATGTTGAAGAGCCGGCCCATGCGAATTTCCGTCAGATACATCGCTCCGTATGCGTCGTCGAGGAACGTATACGCGAAGGGATACGAAGGCGAAAACTCCGTCATGGTCTCCTCCAGAGAGGCGATCGTTTCTGCGATGCCCTCCGGGCGCACCTTGACGAAGATGCGCTGAAAGGGAAACCACCAGCCTTCATCCAGAAACAGCGCCAGCGGCGCGATCTCCTCGTGGAAGGAGTGCAGGTTAAAATCCTTGACCACCCCCGTGACGCGCGCCGTCCTCCCGTGGAACGTGAGCGCCTTGCCCACGGCGTTTTCCCAGCCCAGCTGCCGTTTCAGCGTCTCGTTGATCAGGATTCCTTCCCGTGCATCGATCGGGTTGTCGAGAGAAACGTCGCGCCCTTCCACCAGCTCCAGACCGAAGACGTCGAGATAATCGTGCTGGATGATCGAGCGGTAGACCTTGATCGACCGATCTCCATCAGCCCCTTCCCATTCCCGCAGCGTCGAGGCCGCATCGACATCGATCGGGCTCGACTGGGCCGCCGTCACTCCGAGCACGCCGGCATGCCCGAGGAAAGCCTGCTTGAGCGCGCGGTATCGGTCGTCGTGCAGGGTGCGGTCCTCGACACGGATCATCAGCACCTGCTCGCGATCGATCCCCGAGCCGGCGTGCAGGACATAGGCCAGCTGCCGCTGGATCACGACGGCGCCCACGATGAGCACGATCGACACGACAAACTGAGCCACCACCAGCATGTCGCGCAAGGCAAAGCGGCTCCGGCCCGACTTCCAGATCCCCTTGATGACGAGCGCCGGCTGGTACGCCGACAGGACGAACGCCGGGTAACATCCCGCCAGCAGACTCATCCCCAAACCGACAAGGACGATCGGGACGAGAAGCCCGCCGTTTACACCCAGATCGAACGTTATGGCGCGCCCCGTTACGGCATTAAACGCCGGCATCAACAGCCCCGCCAGCATCAGCGCGAGCGCGACAGCCAGCAACGCCGGCACGACCGCCTCGCTCATGAACTGGCCGATGAGCTGGCGCCGGTGCGCCCCCATCACCTTGCGGACGCCCACCTCACGAGCGCGCGTAGCCGAGCGCGCCGTCGCGAGGTTGACGTAGTTGATGCAGGCCAGCAGCAAAATCGCCATCGCGATGGCGGCGAACAGATACACATACCGGATGTCGCCGTTTTCCCCGAACTCGCCGCTGATATGCGACCGCAGATGGATATCCGTGAGCGCCTGGGGATAATAGATCCCGATCGCCTCCCGTTGCTCCGGATCGAGGCCTGCTACCCGCGGGTAGGCGGTCGCCAGCGAAGCAAGCTTGTCGGTCAGCGCAGGGAGCGAGGCGCCGGGAATCATGGAAGCATAGGTGAGGTAGCTGTTGCTGCGCCAGTCGCCGAACCACTGGGCCAGTTCCTGCGACGCCACCGGAGGAAGGATATACTCAAACGTAAGGTGGCTGTTGGCCGGCACATCCGCGATGATCGCCGTCACCACCACGCGCAGCCGGTCGTTCGCTTCTTCATCCGACAGCGTGTACACCGTCAGTTCCTGGCCGAGCGCGTCGCGATCGCCGAAGAGTTTGCGGGCCAGCGACTGACCTAGCACGATCGCATGAGGATCCGCGAGCGCCGTCGCCGGATTCCCCTGAAGCATGGGAAAACTGAACACATCGAAAAACGAGGACGTCGCATAGATGCCGTCGGCGTAGAAGGATCCATCGCTGGTCGCGAGCATCATGCGCGCCCCGGCGAGTTGCGTCACCTGCTCGATTTCGGGGATCGTCTCGCGCAGCGCGCCGGCGAGCGGCTCGGGCGTCACGGCGGAATAGCGCATGCCGGCCGCCTCGCCTTCGGGCCGTTCCTTCGCGATGCGGTAGATCCGGTCGGCCTTTTCGTGAAACCGATCGGAGCTCCACTCGAACTGGACGAACAGGCCGATCAGGATGAAACACGTCAATCCGATCGCAAGCCCGGCGATGTTCACCGCGGCATAACCCGGATGCTTCCGGAGGTGACGCAGGGAAAGAGACAGGTAGTTGCCGAGCATGACGACGCACCAGTGGATGTGACGGCCGGCGAGCGGCACGAAGGATCGGAATGCCTGGCCCCAGTACCATCGCGCCGCCGCCGCCGAACCCTGCCGGGTCGCGATATGAGCGAACGCCTCCTCCAGATCGCCCAGCACGATGTCGCGGTCGTGGACATGAAGCACGCTGCCGAGCAGCCACTGCGGTATGACGGGAGGCCGGCTCATGGGATTGGGATTGCGGCGTTGCGCGCGTCCTGCCAGAATGCCTCGACGACATGCCGGGTGTGCCCCAGCGCGCCGACGCCTTTTGGCGTCAGCCGGTAACACCGCTTGCTTCGCCCTCCCCGTTCCGGCGTGGGCAGCCCGGTATGGGTGGTGAGCAATCCCTGCTTCGCGAGGCGGTCGAGCGGGCCATAGACACTCCCGATCGCCCATTCATACCCCGTACGCACCGAGAGTAGCTCGCGGATGGCCGCCCCGTAGGCCTCCTCCTGGAGGTTCCAGACGGTGAGCAGCAAGAGTTCTTCAGATCGGGTCAGCAATTCCATGGTGTTTCGGGTTTCGCCTGCATACCGGGCCAAGATACTATTTGTTACTAAATAAGTAAAATATCATTTTTTATCCAGGGAAACGACTTCGCACGGCCACGTCGAGCATGCGATTGCCCTGAATACCTCCGCGTTCAGGTTGCTATTGACGATCCATACGCCGTATTTCTGGCATTGGACCGCAACTGGTAGAACGCCATCCCGCGGCATGCCCTCTGTACCGCCCTCTCCCGGTTCAGATCGACGCCGCGGAGCCGTATGGTGCGCACGGATATGGAATACCTCGACTTCGAGCTCAGGATTGCGTTGACCGGAGAGGACGCCTACCGCGTCTCCGTGATTCGCTCTCCGGATGGCGTCGGTGAGCCGGAAGGCACCATGCGATTGCCGGCGCGCGACGCCGTGCGGCCGGCAGGGGCTTCCGCGCCCGAAAGCGCGGGCGAGGTCGCAATCCATCGGGACGCGGAGCGGCGCAAGCGGCATCAGACCCGACCCGATCAGGCCGCCGCGTTCGGTAAACAGCTCTTCGACGCCCTGTTGCCCGCCGCCATCCGGGAAAGTTATCGGGAAAGCCGGGTGCTGGCGCGGGTGCAGGGCAAAGGACTACGCATCCGGCTCCGCATCGAAACGCCCGACGCGGCGCTTGTGCCGTGGGAATTCCTGTACGACGAAAAAGACAACTTCGGCCCCCTGTCGCTCTCCCGGGAGACCCTGCTCACCCGGTACCTGGAGCTGGCCGGCGCCGCGCCGGCCCTGCGCGTCGCGCCGCCGCTCCGCATCCTCGGCATGGTGGCGAGCCCGGCCGACCTGGTTCAACTGGACGTCGACCGGGAAAAGCGGCTGATGGAGCAGTCCGTTCAGCACCTCGTGGAGCGGGGTTATGTCCACCTCACCTGGCTCGAGGGCCCGTCGTGGCGCGACCTCATGCAGGCCATGCGCAAGGGACCGTGGCACGTCTTCCACTTCATCGGGCATGGCGAATTCGACGAGGCCACGCAGGAGGGAGCCGTTTTTTTCGCCGACGAAGCGGGAAAAACCGACCCGCTGCCGGCGTCGAAACTGGCAGACCTGCTCACCGACCACGCCAGCCTGCAGCTGGTGGTGCTGAATGCGTGCGAGGGATCGCGGGCGAGCGCGCACTATCTGTTCTCCAGCACGGGCGCGGTCCTGATGCAGCGCGGCATCCCGTCCGTCGTGGCGATGCAATATGAGATCACGGATCGGGCGGCCGTCGAGTTTTCCCGCACGTTTTACGACACCCTGGCGGATGGCGAGCCCGTGGACGTCTCCGTGACCGAAGCCCGGAAGGCCATCAGCATGGCCGACCGCGATTCCGCGGAATGGGGCACCCCGGTGCTGCACATGCGGTCTCCGGATGGCCGGCTGTTCGACCTGGATATGACGTCGGCCATCTTTAAGGAACACGGGCGCCCGTCGCCCCCCGCGGCGGCGGCCCTCTCGACGCAGGGCCGGGAAGGAACGTCCTCGAAAATCCCCGGCGGCCTCCAGATCCTGAAGAAAAAAATGCAGCAGTTCTGGATCGAGGGGGTGCTCGAGAATTCGCTGCTGGACCGGGTGATGATCGATCTCGGCCTGGAGTTGATGCAGGGAGCGGTCGAAGATCCCTTCGGCATGATGGTCGACCAGGCCGGCGCCGAAAGCGAGCCGCTGCCGGCGGGCCGGACCCTCGCGGACGTATTCGAGGAGCAGGGAGGATCGCTGTTGATTCTGGGCGATCCCGGCTCGGGCAAGACCACCGCGATGCTCAAACTGGCCAGCACGCTCCTCGACGAGATCGAGGCCAGGCCATCGAGCCCGACGCCCGTCATGTTCAACCTGTCGTCGTGGTCAACGTCTCGCCTTCCGTTGATGGACTGGATGATCGATGAACTCGGCGCCAGATACCAGATCCCCAAAAAAGTCGGCCGGCTGTGGTTGGAAGGGCGTCAGTTGCTTCCGCTGCTGGACGGCCTCGACGAGGTCGGCGCGGCGTCCCGGGCCGCATGTGTGGAGACGATCAATGCCTTCGCGGCATCCTCCGGCGTGGGCATCGCCGTGTGTTGCCGCATCAAGGAGTACATCGAACTCCCGGTCCGTCTCGGGCTCAATAGCGCCGTCCGTCTACAGCAATTGAGCCGGGATCAGGTCATGGAGTATATCGCGCGGGGCGGCGAGCGGCTTGCCGCGTTGCGATCCGTCATCGAAAAAGACTCCGCCATGCTCATCGATGCACGCACGCCGCTCATGTTGAGCCTCATGATCCGGGCCTACCAGGACATACCGATCGAAGCCCTCGAACATGAGGCCCTGGATACCCAGAAGCAGCGTCGGAAACAGCTGATGGATGCCTTTTGCGATCGCATGCTTCGACGAGCGGGGTACTGACATGGCGCTACCGGGAAACACAGAAAAAAAGAAGGCGGCGGTCTACTCCGAGCCCGAAATCCGCGCCTGGCTTTCGTGGATGGCGCGCGGCATGCGCGCGCATGAGCAATCGATCTTTCAGATCGAAAATCTGCAGCCGAGCTGGCTGCCAACCCAACGCATGCGGTTGTCCTACCTGGTGCAATCTCGACTGCTGGGCGGGATGACCATCGGACTCGTCATCGGACTCATCATCGGCACGCTGGATGGGAGCTACGAGTGGTATTCGTATGGGGATGCCTTTTATCAAGACTTCTGGGACGCGGCGTACTTCAGCTACCTGGAGGGAATTCTGGTCAGCGTGATCGTCGGCTTCTCGCTGGGGCTCGGCGTGTTGATCGTCGATGCATTCCTTCTTTTTAACCCGCGAACCCGAACGAAACGGTCTGCAGGAACCCTCCTCGCGTATGTCCTGGCCGTTGGCTCGACAGCCGGCTGCATCCTGGGTTTCACCCCCGCCCGCTACCTCTCCATTTTTGACCGGTTCATCTACGATCGGTCGTGGGTGACCGATTTTTCGCTCGTCAACGAGGAATTTTTACGCACCGTAGGCCTCGACAACAGTGTCCTGGCGTTCCCCCTCATCGTGGGCACCCTGTTCGGTCTATCGATCGGGTGGGCGGTTGGCCGGAAAAAGCAGAAGGGATTGCTTCGCGCAGACATCGGCACGATCGACCTCCTGACATGGTCGTGGCGTCGGGCGCTGTTCGGTGTTTTCATCGGGCTGCTCGCGGGAGGCCTCATCGATGCCTTGAACCACAAATTCCTGTTCACGCCATGCATCGGCGCCCTCGGGCTCTATGGCGGATTACAATCAGGTATCGTCGCGATGAAGACCCGTCCGAATCAGGGCATCCTGCTTTCGATGCGCAATGCGGCGTTTATCCTGCTGGGTACCGTCCTGCTTGTGCTGGTGATCGGAGGCTATTTCTGGTTTATGATCGACAGGCAAACGCCGGCGGGCGCAAGCGACGAGCTTCCCCGGCACATCGCGGTCCACAGCGCGATGACCTTCCTTTATTTTTTGTTGTTCGCCGCGCTTTTCATCTTCGGGATGCAAGATGTCCTGCAGCACTATATCCTTAGGCGGATGCTCAGTAAAAAAGGAATGCTCCCGTTCAGGCTGGT
>JAWKNW010000041.1 GCA_041391505.1 Rhodothermales bacterium | reverse complement strand
GGTGATCCGGCTGATGCGGAGCGCCTCGGTGTTCGCCGCGCCGTGCGTGGTGGGCCGCGACGGCAACCGCGACGGCCTCCCGACGGTGCTGCTCGAAGCCATGGCGCTGGGTACGCCGTGCGTCTCGACGGATGTCACCGGCATCCCTGAAGTCCTGACCGACCGGGAGACCGGCGTGATGGTGCCGCAGAGCAACCCGGTCGTCCTGTCCGACGCCCTGCAGCGGCTGCTCGAAAACGCCGGCTTCCGCTCGCGTCTCGCCCGTCAGGCCCGCACGCTCATCGAGGAGCGTTTCGATATCCACCGCAACGCCGCCCGCATCCGCGACCTGTTCGCGCAGGCGGCTGTCCGCGAAGCCCAGGAAGAAGAGGTGATGGCATGAGAATCGCCTACGTCTGCGCCGATCCCGGCGTCCCCGTTTTCGGCACCAAGGGGTGCTCCATCCACGTCCAGGAAGTCATCCGCGCCTTTGTGCGCCAGGGGCACGACGTGGTGCTGTTCGCCCAGCGCCTCGGCGGGGGGCCGGCTGCGGACCTCGCCGGCGTGCAGGTCTGGACGCTGCCCTCTCTCGCCTCGGCCGACACCCAGGCCCGCGAAAAAGACGCTCTGGCTGCGAACGACCGGATGCTCGCGCTGCTGGATCGGGAAGGACCGTTCGACCTGGTGTACGAGCGCTACTCGCTCTGGAGCCATGCCGGCATGACCTACGCGTCGACGCACGGCATCGCCGGGCTGCTCGAAGTCAACGCGCCGCTGATCGAGGAGCAGGCCACGCATCGCGTCCTCATCGACCGGCAGGGCGCGCAGACGGTGGCGGATCACGTGTTCGCGTCGGCTTCGGCGCTCATCGCCGTGTCGGACGACGTGGCGCGCTACCTCGTCGACACCGCGGTGCCGGCGGAGAAGGTGCATGTCGTCCCCAACGGCGTCGACCCGGAGCGTTTCACGCCGGCCGTGCGGCCTGCGAGCCCGGCGCCGGCGGGTGTGTTCACGGTCGGTTTCGTGGGCACCCTCAAGCCGTGGCACGGCCTGCCCGATCTGATCGAAGGCTTCGCGCTGCTGCGCCGCGCCGACCCCACCGCCCGCCTGCTGATCGTCGGGCAGGGGCCGGAGCAGGACGCGCTGGAAGCCGATCTGGCGCGCAGGGGATTGCGCGACGCGGCCGAGTTCACCGGCGCGGTCGATCCGGTCGATGTGCCGGCGTATATCGCGAGCATGGACGTGGCCGTCGCCCCCTACCCGAAGATGGATACCTGTTATTTCTCGCCGCTGAAAGTGTTCGAATACATGGCCTCCGGCCGGGCGGTGGTCGGCAGCCGCAACGGGCAGCTGGCCACCCTGATCGAAGACGGAGAGGACGGATTGATCTACGAACCCGGCGACACCGCCGGTCTGGCCGTGGCGCTGATCCAGCTCAACCGCAACAGCACGCTGCGGTATCGTCTCGGCGAAAACGCGCGTCGCAAGATCCTTCGCCATCATACCTGGGAGGCCACGGCCGACCGCATCGTACATCTCGGGCGCTCCGCCCAACCGATTCTGGAAGAGGCCGCGTAATGGGACGCAAACAGACACTCCGCGCCACCGCGCCCGGGTTTTTTCATATGCTGCGGCACTTCGCGCCCTACCTGCGCGAACACCGCGGCCTGATCGGCGGGTCGTTCGCCGGCCTGTTCGTCGCCGTGCTGCTGAAGGCGCTCGAGCCGTGGCCCCTCAAGTTCGTATTCGACCAGGTGATTCTGCCGGATCCGTCGGCGACGCCGGCGTTCGCGTGGCTGGCCACGGCCGACCCGATGCTGCTGCTGGGGCTCTCGGCGGTGCTGGTGGTGGTGATCATGGGCGGGCGCGCCTTCTTCGAGTACGTGTACAAGGTAGGATTCGCCCTCGTGGGCAACCGGGTGCTGACCCGCGTGCGCGCTGCGCTCTACCGGCACATCCAGTGCCTGTCCCCTTCGTACCACGACCGCGCCCACAGCGGCGACCTCATCATCCGGGTCATCAGCGATATCGGGATGATGCGGGACATGGCCGTCACGGCGCTCATGCCGCTCATCGCGAGCATCCTCGTGCTGGTGATGATGATGGGGCTGATGTTCTGGATGAACTGGCAGTTGTCGCTGGTGGCCCTGGTCACCCTGCCGTTGTACTGGCTGCCCACGATGCGGCTGAGCAAACGCATCCAGGAGGTCTCCCGCGACCAGCGCAAGCGCGAGGGCGCCATGGCCTCGACGGCGGCGGAGTCGATCGGCGCGATCCGGGTGGTTCAGGCGCTGTCGCTCGAAGGTACGTTCTCCAAGGCGTTCACCGGGCAGAATGCCGGCAGCATGAAAGAGGGTGTCCGCGCCAAGCGGCTGGCCGTCCGGCTGGAGAGCCTGGTGACGGTGATGATCGCCCTGTCCACCGCGCTCGTGCTCTCGTACGGCGCGTGGCTGGTGCTGCATGGTGATCTCACCGCCGGCGGGCTGCTCGTCTTCCTGTCCTACCTCAAATCGGCCTTCAAGCCGATGCAGGATTTTGCGAAGTACACGGGGCGCCTCGCCAAGGCGACGGCCGCCGGCGAGCGCGTGATCGACGTGCTCGAACGCAAGCCGGATATCGTGGATGCGCCCGAGGCCGCCCCCGCGCCGGCGTTGCAGGGGCATGTGCGGCTGGATCGCGTCTCGTTCGCCTATGCCAGCGAGGGGCGCCGGATCCTGGACCGCTTCAGCCTCGACGTGGCGCCGGGCCGCACCCTCGCGCTCGTCGGCTCGTCGGGCGCCGGCAAGTCGACCATCGCCAGCCTGCTGCTCCGCCTCTACGACCCCATCGACGGCCGCGTGATGATCGACGGGAAGGACATCCGGTCCTACACCCTCGAATCGCTCCGCACCCAGATCGGCGTCGTCCTGCAGGACAACCTGCTGTTCGCCTCGAGCGTGCGCGACAACATCGCCTACGGCAACCCGAACGCCGACGAAGCCACGATCGAGGCCGCCGCCCGGCTCGCGAACGCGCATGACTTCATCATGAAGCTCGACGAAGGCTACGACACCGTGCTGGGCGAACGCGGCGTGACGCTGTCTTCCGGCCAGCGGCAGCGCGTGGCGATCGCCCGGGCCGCCATCCGCAACGCGCCGCTGCTCATCCTCGACGAGCCAACGACGGGTCTGGACGAACGGAACCGGCAGGACGTCATCCAGGCGCTGCGCCGGCTCGCGTCCGGCCGCACGACCATCCTGATCACGCACGATCTCGACCTCGCCGCCCACGCCGACCAGATCCTCTTTCTGGAAAACGGGCGGGTCGCCGAAGCAGGCGACCATGCCACCCTCATCGCGGAGGGCGGGCGGTACGCGGCCCTCTATCGGCTCCAGTCGCTCGGCGCGGATGCGCCCGAGCCGGCCGAAATCCTTGTATGACCCGCATTCCACCCATGAATACGCACGACGAACACCTCATTGCGCGCGACACCGCGCTGCCGGGGCTTCGCTCCGTCCTGGATCCGAACGCTTTCGCCGGCATGCTGCGCGCCAACGACGTCCCGTTCGAGGTACGCGACGCCGCGATGACCTACATCCGCTACAAGCCAGGCCAGAGCTGCCTCGTCGGGTACGAGATCCGGACGGACGACGGCACGCTGCCCGTGTACACCAAGGCTTACCGGCTCGACGAGCGGGAAAAGCTGGCCAAGGCGAGCATGCGCTTTTCGGAAGCCGGCAAAAGCGAGCGCGGCGGTTTTGTCGACGGCGCGCGGTTTCTGTTGACGACGTTTTATCCGCACGATGCGCGGCTCCGCGCGATGCGGCGGCTGAAGACGGCCGGCGATCAGGGGCATCTCCTGCGCGACCTGTTCGGCGGCACGTCGCCGTGGGCCGGCGGCCGGATCGAAACGATCCGCTACAAGCCGGAGCGTCGGTTTGTCGGCCGGCTGGATGTCGACGGCGTGCCCGAGGCGGTGGTCAAGTTTTACACCGAAACGGCGTTTGAAGGACTCGTCGCCCGCTCCACGGCCTTTCACGATGCCGGACCGCTCCGGCTGACGCCGCTCGTGGGGCGGTCCGACCGCTACAACGGCCTGGCTTTCGCCTGGATGCCGGGCGCGCGCCTCACCGAATCGCTGCTGGATGGCGGCGCGGATCCGTGGACGGCGCACCAGGTCGGGCTCTCGCTCGCGCTGATGCACGGGCAGGCCGGCGACGGGTTGCCGGTCCGCACGCCGCAGGACGAGCACAACCACCTGGCTTCGGTGGCCGACAGCCTGACGTTCCTGCTTCCGGAGCACGCCGGCTATATCCAGGACGTCGTCGACCGCATCCGCACCGGGCTGTCGCGCCAGGCCGGCGCGCCGTGCCCGACGCATGGCGACTTCTACGCCAAGCAGGTGCTCGTCGACGGCGACACGATCCAGCTGCTCGACTTCGACGAAAGTGCGCTCGACAACCCGATGATCGATGTCGGCAACTTCGTCGCCCATCTCCATCGGGACCGGATGCGGAGCGGCCTCGCCGAGGGGGCGATGGACCGCTACGAGGAGGCGTTTCTGGAAGGGTATCGCGAGACGGCCGGCGGGCTCGCCGAGCGCGACTGGACGCTGTACGCCGCGGCCGGCCTGCTCAAGCTCGCGCCGCATCCGTTCCGCTTCCGGGAGTCGGACTGGCCCGAGCGCGTCCTCGAGATCCTGGCCTGCGCCGATGCCTTCGCGGCACGCAGCACGTATACGGCTCCGGCCGCCGCGCCCCGGATCGACGCCGGCATCCCCTGTCTGGAGGCCGCGCTCGATCCCGCGCAGGCCACACGCGCCCTGGCGGCTGTGGCGGGCCCGGAGGCGCGTGTCGAGCGGGCCCGGCTCCTGCGGCATAAGGCCGGCCGGCGCGCCCTGATCGGCTATGAGATCCGGCTCGCGCCCGGCGCACAGGAGACGGTCACGTGGCTCGGGAAGGTCCGCGCCCGAGGACTGGATCGCGGCACCTACGACCGATCGGTCGCGCTCTGGGAAGGCGCCTTCGGCCCACGGGGCGATGCCGGCGTCGCGGTGGCCGAGCCGGTCGGTCTCGTGCCGGCCTGGAACATGTGGCTCCAGCGGAAGGAAGCCGGCACGATCGCGTCGGAGCGGCTTCTGGAGGCGGACGGCGTCGCGGTGGCGCGCCGCATCGCCGAGGCGCTGGCCTATCTGCACGCCCACGGCGTCGCCGCCGACAGAACCCACGGCGTGACGGACGAGCTGAAGATCCTGAGCGATCGGTTGCTGGGGATGAAGGACGAGCGGCCCGAGTGGACCGGCCGGCTGGACGCGGTGGTCGCCGCGTGCTGCGCGGAAGCCCTGGCGCTCGAGGCCTCGCCCCGGCGTCCGATCCACCGTGATTTTTATGCGGACAATGTCCTGGTCGACCGCGATCGGGTGGTGCTGCTCGATCTGGATCTGTACACCGAGGGCGATCCGGCGCTCGACGCCGGCAATTTCATCGCGCACCTGATCGAACAGGGGCTGCGGCAGGCAGACGACGCCGGCTGGCTCGAGGCCCATGCCGATGCGTTTCAGGCCGCCTTTCTGGCCCGATCCCCCCGTGCCAGCAAACACGCTGTCGCGTGTTACACGACGCTGGCGCTCGCGCGCCATATCCACATCAGCACGCGCTTCCCCGAGCGCCGCCGATACACGCACACGCTGCTCGCCCTGTGCGAGGCGCGTCTTGGCATCATCACCACCGAACCACGGCCCGTTGCCCCCATCGAGGCGCTGTCATGAATCACCGCACGTATCTCTCCCGCATCCTGTTGTCGCTCGTTCTTTTCGCGGCTGTCGCCACATCCCATGCCCAGCCGCATCTGGCGATGGCGATGCCGGCACAGTCCGCGGCCCCCGGCCACACGGCGGACGCGCCGCCGGCCCCCGGCCAGTTCACCTGGGTGCTGTTCGACACGCCCGAGCGGCAGCCGGCGGATGAGATGGCCACGCTGCTCGAAAAGCGAGGCATCAGCAGTCATGTGCTCAGCCTGGATGCAAACCCCATCCGGCGGTATCGGGTTGTGCACGGGGCGTATGCGTCGTCCGATCAGGCCCTGACCGACCGGCAGGCCGTGACAAAGGTGGTGTCGGATGCGTGGGTGATGGGCGTGACGGAGGCGATGAACGTGGCGAGCGCCCTCCCCGCGCCCGGGATCGAGGAGCCGGCGGCGTCTCCGTCCGTCGACCCCGCCCCCGACGAGCCCATCCGCCGGACGCCGCTGCCGCGCCGGATGGAGGCCGACCTCCGGTTCAGCAACGTGTACGACTCGAATATCGACCACAACGACGAGGATACCCGGTCGTACGGTTATGTGCCGGCGCTGCACCTTCGCCTGTTCAATGCCGTCGAGGATCCATGGATCACGGTCGACTACGTGGTGGCGCGGCATGCCTATACGAATTCGGAACGGTGGGACCGGATCAGCAACCTCTTCAGCATGGCCTTCACCCCGCATTTGTCGGGTCGTCTTCGCAGCGCGACGACCGTCGAGGCATCGCTGAAGGGGTCGTCCGAGGACCGCGATCTGGCGAACCAGTACCAGGTCGTCCAGGAGTTCGAATACCGGTTTACGCGGGATCACCGGCTGTTCCTGTACGGCACCTATCGGGTGAAGCGCTTTCCCGACAGCCCGGAAGACAACGCGCTCAAGCCGAACGCCGGCCTCGTTTTCCAGCGCCGGATGGATCGGGGCGAGCGCGTCGAGTTCGAGGCCCGCTACGAGCGCAATATCGAGGCGCTGAGCGTGTCGGGCTATTCGCGCTGGACCTACAGCGCCGAATACCGGACGCCGATCACCCGCTACGGCGGCCAGGCCCAGCTCAAGGCGAAATACCGCAGCAAGCTGTACGATGAACGTCTTGTTGAGCTGGATGACGTAGATTACCTCCGGCAGGACCACAACTGGAGCATGGAGCTGGAGCTGAACAAGCGGGTCTCGCGCAACCTCGATCTGCTCCTCGGCTACGAATACGAGTTCCGCAATTCCAACGATCCGTCCAAGTACTTCGATGCCAGCCTGTTCATGCTGATGGTCTCGTACCGCCTCTGAAACGCGGGATGCCGACCCCGCGCGGGCCGGAAGCCGCGCACGCCGCGAAAATGTAGCGGCCGCGTGGTCATTCCACTTTCTTCGAGAACATCTACACAAACGGACACCCTTCGTCCGCGACTACGCCGGCCAAGGCGCCATCCATCATGCTCTCGAGTCAAACCGAATCGGATCTTTGCAGGAGGCTCCAGGCCTCGGACAGAGAAGCCTTCGAGACCGCGTTCAAACTGTTGCGCGGCGGGCTGATCCGCTACGTGCGTTCGATCGTGAGCGACGATGAGGTGGCGCACGACCTGGTGCAGGATGTGTTTGTTTCGCTCTGGGGGCTGCGATCCACGCTGGATCCGGCGCGTTCGCTCAAGGCGTACGTCTACACCATGGCGCGAAACAGGGCGTATCGCTACCTTCGGGATGAGCGCGTGCATCGACAGAAACACGCGATCATCAAGGAGGCATCTTCCGCCTTCGTCTCTGACCAGGAATGGCCCAACGCGCACATCGACGCGAGCGCGCTGAAGCAAAAGCTTCGCGCCTGGATCGCCGAGTTGCCCGAGCGGCAGCGCGAGGCGATCAGCCTGAGCCGGTACCACGGGCTCAGCCACCGCGAGGTGGCCGATGTGATGGGCGTATCTCCACGAACGGTGAACAACCATATCATGCGGGCGCTCGAACACTTGCACCATCGTGTTCAGACGTATGAACCTTCATTCTTAGTGTCATGAGTACGGATCATACATCGCGGATTCCCGAGGAAGTCTGGGCCGAGGCCGCCGATGACACGCCCCGAGCGCGTCAGGCCATCGAGCGCATCTGGGAGATCACCGAGGGCCTGGAGGCGCCGCCGGTGAACATCCCCGATGATGAAACGGCCTGGGCGGACGTGCAGGCGCGTCTGGCGGTGCCGGCCCTGAACGGCAAGCACCGGGCCAGGGATCGTGCTCCGGAGCGGGATGAAGAGCGGCTTTTTTCACGGCTGCGCTGGACGGCGCCGCTCGTGGGCGTGGTGCTTCTGGCCATCGCCGGCGTCCTGCTCTGGCGGCAGCCCGTCACCATCCATGTGCCCATCGGCGAGATGCACACGGTGCAGCTGCCCGATGGCTCCCTGGTGGAGATGAACAGCGGCTCCACGATTCGATTTCAGCGCGGCTTTGCCGCGTGGCCGTTCGTGTCGTCCGCCGAGCGGCGGGTGGAACTCGAAGGCGAAGCGTTTTTCGAGGTCCAGAAATCCACCGACCGCCCCTTCTTCGTGCTCACGGCCAACGCCGAGACGCGCGTGATGGGCACCTCGTTCAATATCTGGGCGCGCGCGGAAGGGCGCGTCTACGAAACGCGCGTCACGCTGGCGACCGGGGTCGTCGAGGTTCGCTCGCGCACCGAAGACGACCGGACGGTCCGCCTCGACGCGGCGGGCGCCATGGCCCGCATCGGCGCGGCCGTCGCGTCCGGCGCGGCGCAGGAACAGGCGACGCTCGACTACGTGCTGTCGTGGCGCCGGCGCGGATTCGTGTTCGTCTCCGAGCCCCTGAGCGTCATCCTCGACGAGCTGGAGCGCCGTTTCGGCGCCGAAGTGACCGTGGAGGTCGATTCGCTGCGCGACAAGGAGATGACCGTCCTGATCGCTCGGGACGCCACGCCCGAAAGTATTCTGTCCGATGTGTGCCTGGCCATGGAATGCCGATTCCGCAAGACGAGCCAGGGCTATTCGATCTACGAAGCCGGCGCGCCACCGACCCGCTAGGGCCTCGTTCGCGCCGCCCACAATGCACATGGTATCCGCGATCCGCCTGGCTATAGGCTGCCTGGTGGCGCTCGGCCTGTCCGGGTTCGCCGCAACGCGTCCGCTTGTCGCCCAGCAAGCGGAGCCGGCGCGTTATTCCCTCGTGCTGCAGGGCGTTCCCCTGCACCATGCGCTGGAGGAGGTGGCCGCGCGAACGGACATCGATCTCGTGTATTCCGAAAGCCTGATCGACGGGGAGACTGTATTCTGCGCGGCGCGGGAGGTGGATATCGAGGGGCTGCTGCGCTGCGTGCTGAACGCGACCCGCGTGGACTACGTCCGGTCGTCCGCCGGCACCTATGTCCTCATCGAAGCCCGCCAGCAGGAGGCGGTGAAAGGCAATCTCGCGGGCAGCATCATCGACGAAACGACCGGCCGGCCGTTGCCGTTCGCGAACGTCCTGCTGGCCGACGCGGTGACGGGCACCACGACGAACGAAGACGGGCTGTTCGGCTTTTCCCAGCTCGTGTCGGGCAAACACCGCATCGTGGTGACGTATGTGGGGTACCAGACGCAGATCGACAGCATCTACGTGCGCCCCGGGTTCTCGAACCGGATGCAGATCCGGATGACGCCCGAGGAAATCGCGATGGACCCGATCGTCGTCAACGGCATCGAGCAGCGCCTTCCGTCGGAAGCGCTGGGGTCGGGCGAGCGTCTCGGGGCGGATCTGGCGCGCATCGGCGCGCTCGGCACGCCGGACGTGGCCCGCGGCGCCGGCTTCGTGACGGGTGTGTCCGTACAACAACCGCTGGCCGACATCCATATTCAGGGCGGCGCCAGCGGCGAGCACCTCACGCTGCTGGACGGGGTGCCGGTGCGGGACCCGGTCAGTCTGGGCCGGCATCTGAGCGCCTTCAGCCCGCTGGCCATCGAGCGGCTGCGCGTGGAGAAGGCCGGCTTCGGCGTGGAATACGGAAGCCATCTCTCGGGTCTCGTGCTGATCGATCACGATGTCGCGTCGGCCACGCCCCAGAGCGCCACGCTGACGCTCGACCCGCTCAGCGTCAACGGCAAGGTCAAGGGACGATTCCGGCTGCCGGGCGAACGGGGCGGCAGCTTCATGGCCACCGTTCGGTCCAGCGCCTGGAACGTGTACCAGGACCCGAGCCTGCGGACGCTCCTCGCCAACTGGCACAGCCCCGACCCGCTGCTCTCTTCCCGATGGATCGGGCAGACGGTGAATACCTCGTCGCTCCGGTGGTTTCGGAGCGATCCCGTCGTCGATTTTACGGATGCGCACGCCGCCGTCCGCGTGCACCTGAGCCCGTTCCGCACCCTCCAGGCGTCGGTGTACCGCGCCACGAACGGCATCCGCTCCGAGATGCGCGGGATCAACGTGAACGGGCAGAGCGAACAGGAGCTGATGTACACCCTGGACGACTACGACTGGACCAACTGGGTCGCCCAGGTCCGCCACAGCTGGATTCTCGGTTCGCGCGCGGTGGCGTCGCTGCAGGCGTGGGGCAGCTGGCATGACAGTCAATACGGCTATCAGGCCCTGCATACGCCGGTGGTGGCGAACGAGGACCTGACCCGTCAGTTTGCGGGGCTCGATTCGCTCGGGGCGCTCATCGCCAGCACGACGCCGGGCTCCTCGGAGGGCAACCGGGTGCGGGAATACGCGGCGATCGCGCAGGTGACGCACAGTTTTTCGCCCTCGCAGCAGCTCGACCTCGGGCTTGAGGCGTCGCGGACCGAGAGCCGGTTTCTGCTGCGCAACGCGTTCTTGCGCCCGTTCCGGTACAACGGCGCCGGCTGGGAGGTGACGGGTTTCGCCAAGACGACCGCCTCCGTGGGCCTGCGCACCACGCTGGAGGCCGGCGTCCGCGCCACGTACCTGCCCGTCCGCCAGACCCTCTACGCCGAGCCGCGGATGGCGCTTCGGTACGACCGTCAGGGGACCGCACTCGGCGACTATGCGCTGCGTTTTTCGACCGGGCTGTATCGGCAGTACACCAACCAGTTCGAGCTGACGAGCACGGGCGCCACGGCCGTCGTGCCGTCGATTCGCTTCTGGCTGCCGGCGGACCAATCCATGGCGCCGCCGCGCGTCGTGCATCTGGCCGGCGATGTGCTGCTCATGCCGGCGGACGGCCTCACCCTGCGGGTGGAGTCCTACCTCAAGCTTCAGCCCCGCCTGGTGGATATCGATTACATGCGGATCGTCGACGAGCTGGGCCGCAACGGGAGCCAGGAGGTCGAGGCGATCGGGGACCAGTCGACGTTCGTGAGCCCGATGAAGGGCCGCTCGTATGGCGGCAGCGCCAGCATCCAGCGGGAATCCTCGTGGGGGAGCCTGATGCTCGGGTATTCCTACAGTTATGCCGTCCGTCAATACCCCGGCCGTTTCGGCGGCGCTTATGTGCAGGTGCCCTGGAACGAACCGCATCGCATGGTCGCCGAGGCGCGTTTCCCGCTGCTTTCCTACCTCTCCGCTACTGCCACGGGGCAGGGGTCGTGGGGCCGGCGCTGGGCGCTCCGCCGCACGTACTACGATTTTCTCACCGGCGGCGCCCGGCCCGACATCGGCGGTTTCGACCTGGACGACCCGGACGGCGAAACCGTCACGCCCTATCTCACCCTCGATGTCGGCCTGACCTACGAGCAGCAGGTCGGCCCCACCCGCGTGCGCTTCCGCGCCATGGTGCTCAACCTGTACGATCGGCGCAACGTGTACGACTACAGCCTGCAGCATGCCGGCGATCAGTACGAGCGCGTGCCCCGCGTCTTGCCGGGCCGGCAGCTCGTCTTTTCGCTTCGGCTGGATGTGTGAGCCGCGCCGTCGCCGGTTTGCGTCGCCTCCTCTTGTCCGCCCGCCTTCTTACTTCCCTCTCCTGGTAGTCATGTCGGCCCGATCAGGTACATCCTGTTCGTAGGTCACATGCCACGCCGCCGCCCATCTCCGATCGGGGTCCGCATAGCGGGACCATCACCGATTTCCCATTCAGGCGGTCGATCGACACCTTTCAATCATCAGGAGGATTCCATGAGTACGATGCTACGGGTACGCCTATCGCTTATCCTGTTTTTGCTGTTGGCGTCTGCGCCGGCCGCACGCGCGCAGGTCGTCATCAGCGAAGTCGGCGTCGATGTCGACTTCAACGGTCAGAGTCGCTGGGTGGAGCTGTATAATGCCGGCTCTACCGCGCAGAACGTTTCGACCTACGTGTTATGCAATTTTCCCGTGTACCCCCCGATCTCGTCGTTGACCGTATTGTCCGGCACGACGACGATCGAGCCGGGTGGCTTCCTGGTCGTGGCCTGGCCCCGGCTGGACGATTCGGGTAACGACGGCAACCCCGACGGCAACGGTGAAATCGGTTTTTACCAGGATAGCGACTTCGGCAATGCCGCGAGCATGCTGGACTACATGCAGTGGGGTACGGCCGGCCATTTTCGCGAACCGGTGGGCGTGAGCGCGGGTGAATGGACGGCGGGCGCCTTCGTGCCGGCGGCCGCGAGCGGCAAGAGCCTCTCCCTCGTACCCGTTGGCGAGGATCCCGTCGCCAACTGGCGCGAAACGACGCCGACGCCGGGCGAACCCAACGCGACCCTGTATCGGGCCGTGCTTTCGGGCGGCAACCAGAGCCCGACGGTCCTCAGCCAGGGTACGGGCATCGTGGATGCCCTGCTGGACGGGACCACCCTCACGGTCACCGGTTCGTTCAGCGGACTCGGCTCGGATCTCAACCCGGTCGCGGTTACCGGAGCCCACCTCCACAACGGACTCGCCGGCCAGGGCGGCGGCATAGCGGTGGCCCTTACGCCGACGCTCGGAGGCGACAACCGGAGCGGCACCTTCGAAGCGGCGGATAACACGTTTGAACTGACGGCCGAACAGGCGGCCAGCCTGGCAGCGCGCCAGCTCTACGTCAACATTCACTCGGTCGACCATGCCGGCGGCGAGCTACGCGGCCAGATGGCCTCGGCCTCGGCCGAACACTTCAAGGCGGTGCTTTCCGGCAGCGGACAGGTGCCTGTGAACACGTCGCTGGGCAAGGGGATGCTCCTCGCCGAACTCGATGGCACGACGCTCACGGTGAGCGGCGCGCTGTCTGGCCTGGAAAGCGACTTCAACCCGAATGTCGCCGGCGGCGCGCATCTGCATGCCGGCATGGCGGGCATGAACGGCAGCGTGGAAGTCGCCCTGGTCCCGGAAGCGAGCGGCGATAACCGCGGCGTGACCTTCGCAGCGTCGAGCAATACGTTCGAGATCGATCCCGACGTCGCCGACGCCATCCGCATGCGCGGCATCTACGCGAACATCCACTCGGTGGATCATCCCGGCGGCGAATTGCGCGGTCAGCTGGTCGACGCCGGCAGCACGGTGTTCATCGCCGATCTGAGCGGCGCGAACGCGATGCCGGCCAACGCGAGCGACGGCCAGGGATCCGTCATCGCCGAGCTGAAAGACGGCATGCTGTGGGTGAGCGGCACGTTCGGCGGGCTGCGCGGGGCGTTCAACCCGAACGTCGCCGGCGGCGCGCACCTGCACGGCGGCCTCGCCGGCCAGAACGGCGGGATTTCCTTCGGGCTCACCTCGCTCCGCGCGTCGGACGAGCTGAGCGGCATGTTCGAGGTGGCCTCGAACGGCTTCGAGACGGACGAGGCGTCGATCGACGCACTGTTCGGCCGCGGCTATTATGTCAACATCCATACGCTGTACCAGGGGTCGGGCGAATTGCGGGGTCAGATGATCCCGGCGTCGTCCGTACCGCTCCGCTCCATTCTTTCCGGCCGCGCGCAGACCTCGCCGAATACCTCGCAGGCGACGGGGGCGACGATGCTGGAGATCAGCGGTACGAAGCTGACGGTGACGGGAGCCTTCGCCGGCCTGGCGTCGGGCTACAACGAAGCCGTCGCCGGCGGCGCGCACATCCACAGCGCCGGACTCGGCGCGAACGGAGGCATCGCCATCGGGCTGAACACGACCGTCGGAGCCGACGACAAGAGCGGCACCTTCACGGCGGCGGACAACGTGTTCGATCTGACCGAAGAACAGCGCGCCTCGCTGCTCGGGCTGGGCAACTACGTCAACATCCACACGGATACCCTGTCGTCGGGCGAACTGCGCGGCCAGATCCATCCGTTCAGCCTGCGCCCGTTCGAGGCCAACCTCGCCTTCGCAAACCAGGTGTCCGCGTCCGCCGGCAAGGCGCACGCGCATCATCATGGCGGCGCATCGACCCAGGTGGCGGAGAGCAACGCCTCCGGCGCGATCCTCGCGATCCTCGGCGACACGTCGCTGACGGTATCGGGGTCGTTCAAGGAGTTGTCTTCCGCGTTTAACCCGGACGTCGCCGGCGGGGCGCACCTGCATCTGGCGGCCGCGAACGCAAACGGCGGGGTAGACTTTTTCCTGACTGCCGCGCTGGCGGATGACAGCCTGAGCGGTACGTTCCCCGCGGCAGACAATACGCTGAAGATCACGGCCGAGCAGAAAGCGAGTCTGCTCGATGCGATGTACTACGCCAACATCCACACCCGCACGAATGCGGCCGGCGAGCTGCGCGGTCAGCTCGTGCCCAGCGGCAACGTGGCGCCGAATACGCCGGCCATCACGGCGCCGGCGGACGGCAGCACCGTCGTCATCGCGGGCGCTCCGGAGACGCCGTTCGAGCCCGCCTGGAACGGGGGCGATCGCAACGCCAACCCGGTATTCTATACCTGGCAGCTCGCGTCCGACGAGAACTTCGAGAACCTGATCGTCGAAGCGGGCACGGATGCGCCGGTGTTTGCGTCGAACTTCGGTGACGTGAACGCGCTGCTCCGCGACGCCGGCGTCGATCCGGATCAGTCGGCCACCCTCTATCACCGGGCCATCGCCACGGACGGCAACTTCAAGGTAACGGGCGCCGCCGCGACGGTGACGCTCACGCGCGGCGAAGTGACGAGCATCGACGATCCGGACGGTCTGCCCGGAACGTTCCAGCTGCGCGGCAACTTCCCGAACCCGTTCAACCCGACGACGAGCATCGTTTTCGACCTGCCCGCGCAGGGCACGGTGGAAGTGACGGTGCACGACATCCTCGGCCGTGAAGTCATGCACGTCCCGGCCCAGGCGTTCGCGCCAGGCGCCGGCCAGTCGATGGTGCTCGATGCCTCGGAACTGGCGTCCGGCATGTACCTCTATCAGGTGAAGGCCACGGTCGGCGCCGATACGCAGATTTCGAGCGGGCGGATGGTGTTGATCAAATAAACACCCCGGGGTTTTCCGATAGGTTGCAAACGGCGTCGCAACGCGTTCGCCGGCTTGCATGAGAAAAGGGCTCGATGCTTCGGCATCGGGCCCTTTTGTATGGTACTAGCCCTGTAGGCGCGCCCCTGTGCACGAGGTGACAGGCGTTCAGGATTTGCACAGCGACGCGCGGATGCAGGGTGGCTTCGTGTTAATAAACCTCTTTTTTGGCGATTTCAGGGGCTTTTAGAGGCACGGTCGTCCGGGTGGCATCGGCTTTGACCTCTAAGCAGGCACTACAACGGACGAAACCAACCAGACGAACTACCACCATGAAATCGCTCGCTACTTCCTCATCGCTCAGCCGCTTGCTGAGTTTGATTTTCCTGATAGGCGCCTTCGCCATGCCGGCGCTGGCTCAGGAGAATGCGCTGCACGTATCCAAATCCCGCTCTTTTCTCACCGACGACCAGAGCTTCGACCGCGCGGACACCCTCTTCGTCCGCGCCGTCCTTCCGAACATCGACTATACCAGCCTCGACCAGAACGAACTGCGGCTCAAGCCGGATAACGGCGGCGGCGACCTCTTCGCGCAGTTTACCAATCAGCTCGACGGCAGCTTCACGCTCGCCCTGCCCCTCGCTTCCGCCGATCTGTCCGAATCCGACTGGGAGATTCGCCTCCGGCTCGGCGACCGCTTCGGGTTCAACTTCGAGCGCCGCATCGACGTGACGGTCGGCCGCGACAGCAACAGCGGCGGCGACGACTCGAATGACGAGATCGAATTCAAGGCCTTCATCGAGGCGATCGACGCCGGCACGGTCACGGTCGGTGGCATCGCATTTCTTGTGGACGACCAGACCGACGTTCGCGACCGGGGCAACGACCGCATCGATTTCTCGTCGCTCGTCGTGGGCGATTTCGTCGAGATTCGCGCCGACCGGGCTCCGGCCGGCCGCTGGCTCGCTTCCCGCATCAAACTCGACGACAGCTTCGAGGGCGCCGAAGTCGAGTTTACGGGCGTGCTGGACTATGTGGATGCCGACAGCATCATCGTCGCCGGCGTCACCTTCATGCTGTCGGGTTCCACCGACATCCTGAACGACGATAACCTTCCCATTTCCGTTTTCGATCTGTTCGTCGGCGCGATCGTCGAGGTACGCGGTGTCCGCAGCGGATCGTCGCCCCTCACCGCGACGCGGGTCAAGATCGAGGACGATTTCCAGAGCGAAGACGAAATCGAACTGACCGGCGTCATCGAAGCGATTGACAGCCAGTCCATCACCGTGAACGGGACGCTGTTTAGCGTGGATGACCGGACGGTGGTGACCGACCATGCCAATCAGCCTGCCTCTTTCGCGTCCCTCGTCGTGGGCGAGACGGTCGAGATCAAAGGATTCCGCCAGGCCGACGGTTCGGTCCGCGCCGTCCGTATCCACCGCGAGGATCGTGGTGAGGACGAAGTGGAGCTGACCGGTCTGGTAGAAGCGATCGAGGGCACCTCGCTGGTCGTGGCCGGGCTGACGTTCGAGACGAACGACCGCACGCTGATCCTCGACAACGACCGGCTTCCCATCGCCTTCGCCGATCTCGTGGTGGGCCTGGTCGTGGAGATCCGCGCGGACGTGCAGCCGGATGGCCGGCTCCTGGCCACCGATATCAAGATCGAGGATCGGATCGAGGACGAAGTGGAGGTGCGCGGCCTGGTGGATTCGGCCAGCGACAGCGTGATGGTCATCCTCGGGCAGTCGTTCCATATCCTGCCCTCGACCGTGTTCGTGGACAACGCCGGCGCACCGAGCGCGCTCAGCGCCTTTTCGGCCGGTGACATCGCCGAAATCGAGGCGACGCTGCAGCCGGGTGGTCTGATTGTTGCGTTGCATGTACAGAAAGAAAACGGCGATCCCGATCGGGTCGTGGTTCGCGGTCCGGTTACGGCCGTCGGCGATGCGTCGGTCACCGTGATCGGCATCGAGCTGGCCTGGGACGGGGATACGCAGTTCTTTGATCGTGACAACAACGCGACCGATGTCTCGGCCATCCAGGCGGGGCAGGGCGTGAAGGCGACCGCTACGCGCCGGGATGGCGATCTGCCGCTCGCCAGCGTCGTCGAGATCAAGAGCACGGTCGTGATGGCCGGCACCTTGACGGCGGTGGACGGCGCCCAGATCACGATGGCCGGCGCCACCTTCCAGGTCAGCCCCACGGCGCTCGTTCTCGGCCGCTTCAACGCGGTCGTGGCCGACGCGCAGCTCGAAGTCGGGCAGCTCGTGGAGGTCAGCGCGACGCAGGAAAACGGCGTGGCGGTGGTTTCGACGGTCCGGCTGATCGGCGCCGCGGTCACGGTTGGAACGGCTATTGAGGAGGGACGCGACGTGCCGAGCGCTTTTACGCTCCATGGCAACTACCCCAATCCCTTTAACCCGACCACGAACCTCGTTTTTGATCTGAGCGCGTCGGCTCGCGTCGATGTCCAGGTGTTCGATCTTCTCGGACGCCAGGTGATGGCGCTGCCGGCGGAGGCCTTCGATGCCGGCGCCAGCCATCAGATTCAGATCGATGCCGCCCATCTGGCATCCGGGATGTATCTGTACCGACTCACGGCAACCTCGGCTTCCGGGCCGATCGTCCAGACCGGACGCATGCTGTTGATGAAGTAACAGACAGGAACCCCACCAAGCGATACGCTCACGGGACAGCGCGTATCGCACCAGAAAGCCCCGGCTCGCAACAGGCCGGGGCTTTCACCTTTTGTTACCTTTTCGTGGAGACGCACGTATAGCGCAACAAAACGCCGGCTCCAACCGCTATCTAAGAGCCCGTGTCTGCTCGATGCGTCTTATGCCCGTGATCCACACTCGATACCTTGTTGCCCGGCGCCTGCTGCTCCTGCTGAGCCTGATCGCCCTGTTCGGCGCCGGCCCGCTTTGCGCGCAGAGCGGGCCCGCCTTGCTGCAGGAGACCCTCGAACGCGGCGATGCCCTGTATGCGCAATACCAGAATGGGGAGGCGCACGACCTGTTTCTGGCCGCCTATGAAGTGGCTTCCGAGTCGTACGACGTCCTCGCCCGCCTCGCTCGCACCACCAGCGAACTCGGGATGGATATGGAAGCCGAGGGGAAGACCGAGCAGGCCCGGAATTTCTATCAGGAAGCGGTGGGTTATGCGGAACAGCTCGAACGGCTCTTTCCCGACAGTGCGCAGACGTATTTCCATCTCATTCGCACGCGCGGCAAGCTGGCGCTTTTCCTCGGAGGCAAGGAGAAGGTGCAAACCGGCCAGCATATCGAGCGCTACTGCCAGCGCGGACTCGAACTCGATGCCGACGACCCGGAGCTTCAGGTGAGCTACGGGATTTTTCAGCGCGAAGTGGCCGATCTGAGCTGGCTGGAACGCACGCTGGCGAATACGCTGTTCGGACGCGTGCCCGCCGGCTCAAAAGACAACGCGATCCAGGCGTTCAAACGAGCGATCGAGCTGCGCCCCGACTTTGCGTTCGCCTACTACGAACTGGGTGTGACCTATATGGGCATGGGGGAATACAAACTGGCCGGCGAAGCCTTCCGCACCTCGCTCGATCTGCCGGCCTCGACCACCCAGGACATCCGGAATCGCGTCATCGCCCGGAGGATGCTGGATCGGTTGCCGTGACGTGAGCGCCCGTTTGGCGCGGGTATGGCGCCCGTTGGGCGCGGTCATTGGTCATTGGTCATCGGGCACTGATGCGAATTAAGGGTTGAAATAGGCTATTGTGTGCAAGAAAGCGGTGTCTTGTCGACCGGAGGCATCGGCGATTGCCGATGCCGAAGCGGAGAGACCTCCTGAAACATAGCTCCGGCGCCATTCTCTGGGAGATCCCTCCACGCCTCCCCGCTTTCGCGAGGATCCGGTCGGGACGACAGTTCTAGAGGATGACTCTGAACCCTTAATTCGCATCACTGGTCATGGGGAACCTGCCTGGAGCGACGCGTTCGTCCAGTGTCCAGTGTCCAGTGTCCAGTGTCCAGTGTCCAGTGTCCAGTGTCCTACTTCGCGAGGGCCTGGCGGAGGACTTGTGCGGGGTGGAGGGCTTCGCGGCCGGCGCCGTCCTTGATCTGATGGCGGCAGCTGAAGCCGGCGGCGACGACCACGGTGTCCGGCGCGGCGGCGCGTACGGCGGGGAGGAGGCGGCGCTCGGCCATCTGCATCGAGATGTCGTAGTGCTCGGCTTCGTAGCCGAACGAGCCGGCCATGCCGCAGCAGCCGGAGTCCACTTCCTCCACCGAGCAGCCGGCGGCCGATAGGGTCTTTTTGCTCGGATCCGTCCCCACGAGCGCCTTCTGGTGGCAGTGGCCGTGGAGGAGCGCCTTGCGGGCGTCGGTTTTGAACACGCCCTCCAGTTTGCCCTCGGCGGCGAGGCCGGCGATAAAGACCTCGAACATGACGGCCCGGTCCGCCACGGCGCGCGCTTTTGCGTCGCCGGGCAGCAGGATCAGGTATTCGTCTTTCAGCGAGAGCAGGCAGCTCGGTTCGAGCCCGACGATCGGAAGCCCCCGCTCGGCGAAGGGCGCCAGGCGGTCGACCGTCTCACGCGCCGCAGCGCGCGCTTCGTTGACGAGCCCCTTCGAGATCATCGGCCGGCCGCAGCAGCGATGGCCGGGGAGGATGACCTCGAAGCCGGCGGCCTCGAGCACCTCGGTGGCGGCGACGGCGACTTCCGGACTGTTGTAGGTATTGAAGGTGTCGTTGAACAGAACCACCTGGCCTCGATTCGCCGGCCTGGCGGGTTTGTGCTGCTTGAACCAGGTCGTGAACGGCTGTCGCGCGAACGCCGGCAGCGTGCGTTTTTTGCTGATGCCGAGCAGCTTCTCCATCGACCAGCGCGTGGGGGCGAGCCGGGAGCCGATGTTGGCGAACGGCGCCCGCCAGCCGCTCGACAGGCGGCTCAACGCGGCGATCTGGCCGAACAGTTTGGCGCGCATCGGCGTGCCGTTCGCCTCGTAGTACTGGGCGAGGAATTCGAACTTGATCTTCGCCATATCCACCGACGAAGGGCACTCCGCCTTGCACGCCTTGCACTCGATGCAGAGGTCCATCACCTCGTACATCTGCTTGCTGGTGAACTCGGCGTGATCGAGCCGGCCCGATAGCGCGTTGCGAAGGGCGTTGGCGCGTCCGCGGGTGCTGTGCATCTCTTCCCGGGTGGCCTGAAAGCTGGGGCACATCGTGCCGGTCGTGCGCTTGCGGCAGATGCCGGCGCCGTTGCACATCTCCACCGCCCGGTGGAAGCCCTGGTCGTGGCTGAAATCGATGTGCTCCCGGATGGGCATCGTCCGGTAGTCCGTCCCGTAGCGGAGATGCTCCGTCATCGGCGGGCCGTCGACGACATTGCCCGGGTTGAGGATGTTCTCGGGGTCGAAGATTCGCTTGGTCTGCTGGTACAGGCGATACAGATCCGGCCCGAAAAACCGCTCGTTCAGCCAGCTGCGGGCGCGGCCGTCGCCGTGTTCGCTGGAGAGGGAGCCGCCGTAGCCCTTGAGCAGATCCACCGAAAAAGCCCCGATCGCCGGCAGTTTGTCGATTTCGCTGGCGACTTTGGTGTTGATGAGGGGGCGGATGTGGATGCAGCCGGCGCTCGCGTGGGCGTAGTAGGCGACGTTCGTCCCGATGTCGTTGCAGTAGTTTTCGACCTTGGTGACGTATTCCGCGAGATGTTCGACGGGCACGGCCGCGTCTTCGATAAACGGAATCGGCTTGTGGTCTCCCTTGACGCTCATCATGAGGCCGAGGCCGACCTTGCGGACGGTCCACACCTTGAGCTGCCGCTCGGCGTCGACCGCCGGCACGATCGCCGTCGCGGGGATCCCGCTGCGGGCGATATGCTGCTTGAGCCGGTCGATTTTTGCATCCAGCTCGGCGTCGGACTCGCCGTAGAACTCGACGATGAGCACGCAGTTGGGCCGGCCCTCGATGAAGGCATCGAGCAGGCGGGCGTACGCCGGCACGTCGCGGCACATCGTCAGCCCCAGGTTGTCCAGCAGCTCGACGGCGGACGGATCCACTTCCAGCAGCTGCGGCACCGATTGGAGCGCTTCGAACAGGCTGTTGTAGTGGACGATGGCCAGCCCGGTCTTTCTGGGGATCGGCACCAGATTGAGCTTGATCTCCTTCATGACGGCGAAGGTGCCTTCGGCGCCGCACACGACTTTCGACAGGTTGAACCGGTTGTCGTGCGGCCACTTGTAGGTCAGGTTGCCGTCGATGAGCCGTTCGAGGTTGTAGCCCCCGCAACGCCGCCAGTGGCGCGGCGTGCCGGCCTCGATGACGGCGTGGTTCGCCGGGTCGCTCACCAGATCGGCGATCTGGCGGTAGATGGCGCCCTCGAGCCCGCTGCGGCGTTTGCGTTCTTCCACGCCGGCGGCGCTGAGCGGCTCGAAATAGGCCGTCGATCCGTCGCTCAGGAAGACATCCATCTCCATGACGTGGTCGGCCGTCATGCCGTACATGATCGAGTGGCTGCCCGTCGAGTTGTTCGAGACGATGCCGCCCATGGCCGCGCGGTTGCTGCTGGCCGGGTCGGGCCCGAACTGGAGCCCCATCGGCTTGAGGTGGAGCGTCAGCTCGTCCAGCACGATGCCCGGTTGCACGCGCACCCACTGCTCCTCGGTATTGACTTCCAGCACCTGGTTGAGGTGGCGCGTCATGTCGATGACGAGGGCCTCGTTCACCGCCTGGCCGGCGAGGCTGCTCCCGCCCGTGCGCGGCAGCACCGGGATGCCGTACTTCGCGGCCAGCTCGATGGCGGCGTGAACGTGCTCGATGGATTCGGGGATAAGCACCCCGTACGGCATCGCCTGGTAGATGCTCGCGTCCGTGCTGTACAGGATCTTGGTGTAGTCGTCGTCCCGGAAGGCGCCGTTTACGGCGCGATGCAGGTCCGCGATGAAGTCGGGCAGTGCGGCTGGGGTGGGCATGGTCGGTGGGAAGGTTGGGACACGCCACGGCGCGTCCGTACGGGGTGTGGCTCCTTTCCTGCTGGGGCACGCCACGGCGTGCCCCTCGAAATCGGGATCAGCGCCCCAGGACGCGAGCCATGGCGTCCAGCAGGCGGTCGACGTTGTCCGGCCGGCTGTTGTAGCCCATGAAGCCGACGCGCCACACCTTCCCGGCGAGCTGGCCGAGGCCGCCGGCGATCTCGATGTTGTGCTCGAGCAAGAGGGTGCGGGCGACTGCCTTCGAGTCGACGCCATCGGGCACGCGTACCGTCGTGAGGCTGGGCAAGCGGGTGGCGGCGTCGACATGGCAGGAGAGCCCGATGTCGGCGAGGCCGGCCCAGAACCGTTCCGCGGTCGCCTGGTGCCGCGCCCAGCGGGCTTCCAGCCCTTCCTCGGCCACGAGGCGCAGCGCTTCGCGGATCGCGTAATTCATGTTGATCGGCGCCGTGTGGTGGTAGGTGCGGGATTCGCCCCAGTAGTTGGCCACCATGCTCATGTCGAGGTACCAGTTCGGCACCTTCGTCTTGCGCGCCTTGAGCTTCTCGACGGCGCGGGGGCCCAGGGTGAGCGGGCCGAGCCCGGGAGGACAGCTCAGGCACTTCTGCGTGCCGCTGTACGCCACGTCGACCCCCCACGCATCCAGAAAGAGCGGGACGCCGCCGAGGCTGGTGACGGAGTCGATCAGCAGCAGGCAGTCGTGTTCGCGGCACAGTTCGGCGACGCCCTCGAGGGGTTGCCGGGCGCCGGTGGACGTTTCGGCATGCACCAGCCCGAGCACCTTCGGTCGATGCGCGGCCATGGCCTGCTTGATTTCATCGAGCGAAAACGATTCGCCCCACGGTTTTTCCATGCGATGCACGACGCCGCCGTACCGGCCGGCCATGTCGCACATCCGCTCGCCAAAGTAGCCGTTGACGCCGACGAGCACCGCATCGCCGGGTTCGACGGTGTTGGCGACGGCTGCTTCCATCGCCGCGCTGCCGGTGCCGCTGACGGGGATCGTGAGCTGGTTGTCCGTCTGCCAGGCGTATCGCAGCAGTTCCTGGACCTCGTTCATCAGCGCGATGAACTCGGGGTCGAGGTGGCCCACCTGGCGGTTGCTGATCGCCTGGAGAACACGCGGATGGGCGTTCGACGGCCCGGGGCCGAGCAGGAGGCGCGGCGAGGTGTCGAGCTGTTTGGTCTGGATACGGTGGGCGTTGTTGACGGAGGGTGTAGGCATAGGGATAGGCGTTTGTTGAACCACAGGGGCGAAGCGGTCCACGGCTTCTTGGAGTCAGAGGGTCGGAATATGCCGCCAAAATACGTTTCGGCTCAATGCGACGCGACGAATTTTTCGCCAGCCTTCAACACGGCATGATGCTGCCCCAGCGCCTCGCAGGTCTCGACGAAAAGCGCCGGCGACGCGGTGTTGAATTCGAACATCTCGTAATGACACGGCACCACCGTTTTCGCGCCGATGGCCCGGGCGAGGCGGGCGGCCTCGACCCCGTCGAGGTTGCCGGCGACGCGCCGCTCCGGCCGGTTGCCGTTGATCGGCAGTAGCGCGACGTCGATGTCGAAGGCGGACAGGATCTCCTCCATGCCCTCGTAAAGGAGCGTGTCGCCGCTGTGGTAGATCGTGTACGGGCCGAAGGAGACGACAAAGCCCATGTACAGGTGCCGGCCGGCTTCGTCGACATCGAGCGCGTTGTGGGCCGCCGGCACGCCATGAAACGTGAAACCGGCCACGCTGACCGTCTCTCCTGCCGTCAGGCCTCGCGGCCATGCGGGGTCGCAGCCGAGCCGTCCGGCGACAAAGGCCCGGTTGGCTTCGGGGATGACCAGCTCCAGCCCCGGATTGGCCGCGCGCAGCGGCCGCAGCGTCTCGGCGTCGAGGTGGTCGGTGTGGTTGTGGCTCGAGGTGGCGACATCGACCATGTCCAGCCGGCCGGGATCGATGACCCGCTCCGTCATGCGCACGTGGGGCTTGTCGGTCGTCGCGTACTTGATCGTGAGCGAATCGGAGAGGTACGGGTCGAGCAGCAGGTGCCGGCCCCGATGCTGCACCAGAAAGCCGCTCTGCCCGAGCCACCAGAGCCGGAACCCGGCGTCCTCATCGCGCGAGCGCTCGATGTCGGCCAGCAGCACATCGTTGGATTGTACAGGGGTGATCATGGGGAGGGGGTTCAATGTGTCATGTTCATGGTTTAAGGGGATGGATGATCGGGCTCAAGCTATGCACAACGCATTGCGTTAAACCTTGAGAAACTGTTGAGAAATAAAAAAAGAGTTGTCTTCCTGAGCCCCCGGCGCTTGCGACGGGGTTGTCGAAAGCCCGCTCCCGCGAACGCGGGGGGACCTCCCGAATCACTCGCGCATGGCTCTCATGAGCGTCTCACGGTGGTTCGAGAGGTCTCCCCGCGTTTGCGCGGACGGGCATTCATCACGCCCACCGCAAGCGGAGGGCGGTTCAGGATGACGCACCGAGAAGGATTTTTGAAAATCCCAACAGTTTCTGAACTTCCACCCTTGAACCCTTCATTCCACCGTCTCCGAGATCTCGCCGGTCTTTTTGTCTTTCAAGATGCGCTTCACGCGTCCGTCCGGCATCCGTTCTTCCTTGATGAGCGACTTGCCGGCGTGCTCGTGGGCGTTGACGCCGATCCGCTTCGCCGTTCCGCCGCGCCATTCGACGTCGATCGGCTCCCACTGCTTGGATGTGGCGGAGCGGTAGCAGGCGTCGATGACGGCGTTGACGACGTAGCCGTCGTAGAAATCCTCCATCGGCCGGCGGCCCTGCTCCATTGCCTCGAACATGTCGGTGAACATGTGGACGTACCCGAGCGCGTGCACTTCGTCGCCCACGGGGAAGAGCCAGCCTTTTTCGGTTTCGGCCTTTTCGGCGACGTAGCCGCCGGCGGCGCCGGTCGTGAACATCTCGAAGCCCGTCCGCAGGAAGTGGTTGAGCATGATGGTGCCTTCGGTGCCGGCGACCTCGTCGCGGAGGTCCATCCCCCCGCGGAACGCCCAGCTGACCTCGAACTGGCCGATGGCCCCGCTCTCGTAGCGGATGAGGGCGATGGCCTGGTCCTCCGCGTCGATGGGATGGTAGAGCGTGTCGGCCCAGCACATGACCTCCACGGGGCGGTTGTCCTTACCGACGAACGTGCGCGTGATCTCGATGCAGTGGCACCCGAGGTCGACGATCGCACCGCCGCCGGCCTGCTCCTTGTCCCAGAACCAGGAGCTGTGCGGCCCGGGATGCGTTTCACGCGAGCGCACCCAGAGGACGTCGCCCAGCGCGCCGGCCCGGACGGACGCCGCCGCCTTCAGCGTCTTGGGGGTATAGGTGAGGTCCTCGAGATACCCGTGGAAGACGCCGGCCTTCTCGACGATGTCCAGCATTTCCTTCGCCTCCGCGGCGGTGCGCGCCAGGGGTTTCGTGCATAGCACGGCCTTGCCGGCGTTCGCGGCGAGCTGGGTGCATTCCACGTGCCGGTTGTTCGGCAGCCCGATCACCACGGTGTCGGTCTCCGCATCTTCGATCGCCTCCTTGAGGTCGGTCGTCCACCGCGGGATGTCCCAGTCTTTCGCAAACTGACGCGCGCGCTCTTCGCTGCGCGAATAAACCATTTTCACGCGGTCGCGGCCGCGCTGGCCGTGCAGGGTCATCGTGTAGAACATGCCGATGAGCCCGGTGCCGAGCATCGTGATGTTGTGGGATTTCATGGGCGCTGGTTGGCTGATGGTCGGGTTGGCAGGTTGACGGAGGGCAGGTTAACGATCATCCGGGAAACGTGAAACAGCGAATTCTTGCCGGCTGAAGGTTGACGCGCGCCGGGGGGGCGAGTATCTTGGGCTCCGAAATTATCCGAATGTCCGGACAATTAAAAGATGCCCGCGAGGGTTTGTTTAGACGCGCTTTACCCCGGCGCCCGCATCGCATCCGATATCCCGTCCCGTATGCCCATCCGTCGCTCGTTCGTTCTCCTCGTCCTCCTGATCGCTGCCGGTTGCTCCGGCGCGAAACCCGACCTGATGCCCGTCGATCGGCAGGCGCCGCGGTTTAATGTCCTCGTCTTTTCGTACACGACCGGATTTCGCCACGCGTCGATCCCGGAAGGCATCGAGGCGGTGCGCGGCCTGGCCAGGGCGAACCACTTCAACATGACGGCCACCGAGGATCCGGCGTTTTTTACCGACGACAACCTCGCCGGCTTCGACGCCGTCATCTTCATGAACACGAACGGCGCGCTGTTCGACGAGGCCCAGAAAGCCGCGTTCGAGCGGTACATCCGCGCCGGCGGCGGCTATGTCGGTGTCCACAGCGCGGCCGCGACGGAATACGAGTGGGCCTGGTACGGCGGCCTCGTCGGCGCCTGGTTCGACAAGCACCCCACGCCGCAGCAGGCGACGGTGCAGGTGATCGACCGGGTTCATCCCTCGACGAAGGACCTGCCGGCGACGTGGTCGCACTTCGACGAGTGGTACAACTACCGCATCAATCCCCGGGGCAACGTCCACGTGTTGATGACGGTGGACGAGCGCTCCTACGAAGGCGGCACGATGGGTTTCGACCACCCGATCGCGTGGGCCCAGGACTACGAGGGCGGGCGCGCCTGGTACACAGGGCTCGGGCACACGAAGGAGGTTTATGCCGATCCGCTTTTCCTCGGGCACCTGCTCGGCGGCATCGAGTGGGCGGCCGGTCTGGCCGAAGGCGACGCCCGCGCCACGCTGGCGTCGAACTACGAGAAGGTCGTCCTGGCGGAGAACGTCGCCATCCCGATGGAGCTCGATATCGCGGAAGACGGCCGCGTCTTCTTCGTCGAGCGCGCCGGCGCCCTGATGGTCTGGGAGCCTGGCGCCCGGGAAGCGCGCGCCGCCGGCTGGCTGCCGGTGCACATGGTGATCGAGGACGGCCTCCTGGGCCTGGCGCTCGATCCCGGTTTCAGCGAGAACCACTGGCTCTACCTGTTTTATGCGCCGGCCGACGCCGGGCCTTCCCGCCTCTCCCGCTTTACGTTCGATGGCGACTGGCTCGATCTCTCCACCGAAAAAATCCTCCTCACGGTGCCGTATCAGCGCGAATGGTGCTGTCATCACGGCGGCAGCGTGCAGTTCGACGGGCAGGGCAACCTGTACCTCTCGACGGGGGAGAACAGCAACGCCTACGATCCGAAGGGCAGCCCGCTGAACGAAACGCCGGAAGGCAGGCTGCAGGATTCCCAGCGGTCGGCCGGCAACACAAACGACCTCCGCGGCAAGATCCTTCGTATCCACCCCGAGCCCGACGGCACCTACACGATTCCCGAAGGCAACCTCTTCCCGCCCGGAACGCCGAAGACGCGCCCCGAGATTTTTACGATGGGGCATCGCAACCCTTTCCGGATCTCGATCGACGAAAAGACCGGTTATCTCTACTGGGGCGACGTCGGAAACGGGAGCCCGCCGAGCGAACGCGGTCCGTGGGGATGGGACGAGTTCAACCAGGCCAAAAAAGCCGGCTTCTTCGGCTGGCCGTATTTCGTGGGGCCGAACGACGCGTTCAACGACTACGACTACGCCACGGGGAAGGTCGGGCCTCCGTTCGATCCCGTCCACCCGATCAACGACTCGCCGAACAACACCGGGCTGCGCGAACTGCCTCCGGCGCAGCCGGCGATGATCTGGTACACCTACGGCGCGTCGGACGCGTTTCCCGAGATGGGCTCGGGCGGCATCTCGCCGATGGCCGGCCCCGTCTTCCATCGGAAGCCGGGCCAGGACCCGCACGCCCTGCCGGCGTACTTCGACGGCAAGCTCATCCTCTACGAGTGGATGCGCAACTGGATGATGGAAGTCGCTTTCGACGATCAGGGCGATCTGATGAAAATAAGCCCCTTCCTCCCCGGCCTCGAGTTCGTGCGCCCGGTGGATGTGGAGGTCGGCCCGGACGGCCGGCTCTACGTGCTCGAATGGGGGGACGACTTCTGGGGCAGCAATAAAAACGCGCGTCTGGTGCGTGTCGATTACCTCGGCGCGGCGCCGGAAGCCCCCGCGGCGCTCGCAGCGCAGGTCTCGATCCCGCCGGTCATCGCCGCGCCGGCGGATGGGGCGGTGTTCGATTTCGATACGCCGATTCCCTACGACGTCCGCTGGGAAGCGCAGGCAAACCGCACGCGGCATCTCGAGGTGCTGATCTACGACGGATTCGACACCTACATGCTCCCGCTGGATACGCTGACGGCGGAAACCGGCGTCTTTACGATCCCTGAGTCCGCCTACCGCCATATTCCGGATCTCCATTTCATGGACCGTTTCGCCGAGGTGGAGGCATGCGTCGTGGGCGACGCCGGCTCTCCCTGGTGCAGCCGCGTCAAGCTCCAGCCGCGCCGCAAACAGGCGGAGCACGCGACGCGCAACGACGGAGCGACCCGGCAGGTGCATGGCGTCCATCCGGCCGACCAGCACTATCCCGAGACGGCGCTGCCCGTGATGATGGTGCGCTCCGGCAACGCGCTCGGGTACGCGCCGATCGATCTGACCGGCATCGGCTCGCTGAAGCTGCGCATCCGGCAGCAGGCTGCCGGCGTCATCGAGGCGCGGCTCGGGGGCCCTGAGGGCCGGCTGATAGGCCGCGTCGATCTCGACGCCGCCAACAGCGTTCCGGTCACCGAAATCGAACAGGCCCACAACATCACCGAAGCGCAACGGCACGATCAGGCGATCGATCTGAGCGAGAAAGAACTGGCCGCCTACACCGGTTGGTCCGAAACGACCCTGCCCATCGAGCCGGTCGACGGCCAGCACGAGCTGGTGCTCGTCTTTTCCGGGCCGGCCGAGGGCGTCATGCTGCAGTTCGACTGGATGGAGTTCGTTTCCCGATAGGCTGTAGACGTATGCCCGAAGCCTGGCTAGAACGTATTACCCCGATAGATCCAGCAAGTCCGATTCCCCTGTACTATCAGGTGGAATCGGACTTGCGACGTCTCATCGCCGCCGAGGTGCTGGGTCCGGGCGTGACGATCCCGGCCGAGCACGATCTGTGCGCCACGTACGGCGTCAGCCGGCACACGATGCGTACGGCTCTTTCCCGTCTGGTGGCGGATAACCTGATCGCGCGCAGCGCCGGCCGCGGCACCGTCGTCTGCACGCCCGAGGCGCGCATCCCGTTCTCGCTGGACCGGAGCTTTTCCCGGCAGATCGCCGAGCTGGGCCAGGCCGCCCGGTCCATCGTGCTGGGTCAGGCTGCCGGCCGCGTCGGCGCCGGCCATCCGGAGGCGTTGCATGCCGCCGCCGGCCGGCCGTGTCTCGATCTGCTCCGTCTCCGCCTCGGCGACGAGGATCCGATCGGCATCCAGCAGACCACGGTCCTCACCGAACGATGCGCCGGGCTCGAAACGTTCGACTTTACCGACGCGTCGCTCTACGAGGTCCTCGCCGGCCATTTTCGGCTGGATATCCAGAAGATCCATCACACGATTGCCGCCGCCTCGGCCGACGCCGAACAGGCCGAACGCCTGGATGTCGCCCCGGGCACGCCCTTGCTCGTGGTGCGCACCACCGCCTATTTGCACGATGACGCCGTCATCGAACACACCGTAAGCCACTACCGGTCCGACCGGTACGAATACGCCATCACGCACACGCAAGAGTAGGCGAACGCGATGCGTTCGCCGTTCCAGGTTGGCAGGTTCATGGTTCCAGGTTATTTCCCGTGAACCATCCAGACAAACCTGCCAACCTGCAACCTGCCAACCTGCAACCTGCAACCTGCCAACCTGCATCCTGCCAACCTGCATCCTGCCAACCTGAAACCTCACATGAATCCCGCACTCGCCTACTTCGACGCCGCGCAAGCGATCATCCACCGGATCCGAACCACGCAGATGCCGGCCCTCGAGCAGGCGGCCGACATCTGCGCCAACAGCATCGGCCACGACGGGCTCGTGCATCTGTTCGGCTCGGGGCACTCGCGCATTCCGATCGAGGAGATGTTTCCCCGGCACGGCAGCTACCCGGGCTTCCATCCGATGGTGGAACTCTCGTTGACGTTCCACAATCCGGTCGTCGGATCCAACGGGCAGCGGCAGGCGATGTATCTCGAACACGTCGAGGGTTTCGGGAAGATCATCATGCGCAACTTCGTGATGTCGGCGCCCGACAGCATGATCGTCTTCTCGAATAGCGGGGTCAATGAGGTCGTGGTGGAAGTCGCCCTCGAAGCGAAGGCGAAGGGGCTTCCGGTCATCAGCGTGGTGTCGATGGAGCACTGCCTGGCGGCCAGGCCGCTCCACAGTTCGGGCAAGCGGCTCCCGGACGTATCGGATGTGACGATCGACAACGGCACCCCGGGCGGTGACGCGATGGTCCCCATCGAGGGCCTCGAAGATCCGGTAGGACCGGGTTCGACGATCGGCGGCGCGGCCGTGGTCAACGCGCTCAAGTGCCTGATCGCCGACCGGCTGACGAAGATGGGCAAACCGCCGATCGTGCTGTCGAGCAGCTGGTTCATCGGTTCGGAGGAGTCGAAGAAACGGTTCGACGTCTGCTACGACGACTATCGCCGGCGCATCCTGCGCGTGTTCGGCGGCACGAGCGAGGACTGATCATGGCCGGCGTACTGGACGGAAACGTCGTCTTCATCACCGGGGTGGCGAGCGGGATCGGGCAGGCCTCGGCGCACGTGTTCGCCGCCGCCGGCGCCGCGGTGGTGGGCATCGATCTGGACATCCAGCAGGGCCAGGCGACGCTCGACGCGCTGCACGCCGGCGGGTCCGAGGGCGTATTCATCCCGGCGGACGTCACCCAGGCGAGCCACGTCGAGGCCGCCGTGAAACAGGCCGTAGCCCGCTTCGGACGCATCGACGCGGCTTTCAACGTGGTCGGGGCCAGCGGCCGCCGGCACGGCGACGGTCCGGTCCACGCCTGCACGGAAGCCGGCTGGGACTGGACGATGGACATCAACCTCAAAAGCATGTACCTCTGCTGCAAGTACCTGGTCGCCCAGATGCTCGAGCAGGGGCACGGCTCGCTCGTCAACCTGGCGTCGGTGCTCGGGCTCGTCGGCGGCGACGAGGATTTCGGGACGCATGCCTACGCCGCGAGCAAGGGCGCCGTCATCAGCCTGACGCGCTCGATCGCCAGCTACTACGCCCCGCACGGCATCCGGGCGAACGCGTTGTGCCCGGGGCTGATCGCCACGGCGATGAGCCGGCGCGCCCAGGAGAACGAGCGCATCCGGGAGCGCCTCAAGACGCTCCAGCCGCTCACCGGCGACTTCGGGCAGGCCGAAGACGTGGCACGCGCCGCGCTCTACCTGGCGTCCGACCAGGCCGCCTTCGTCACCGGCGCCGTCCTGACGGTGGATGGGGGATGGACGGTGAGATAGAATCGTACATCGTAAAACGTAAAAGGGCCATGTCCTCGCTCGTTATGCTCACCCATGCAACGCCATCCGTTGTTCGTTTTGCGATTTGAGACCAGAGATCCCATGATGTATTCTCGCACCATACACCAAACGATCACGACCGACGTCCTGGTCGTGGGCAGTGGGTCGGCGGGCGCTACGGCGGCGATCGCGTCGGCCGGGGAGGGGGTGGATGTGCTGCTGGTCGAGCGGTACGGGTTTATGGGCGGGATCAGCACCCAGGTGCTCGACACGTTTTACGGTTTCTACACGCCGGGCGAGCCGCGGAAGAAGGTGGTGGGCGGGGTGCCGGACCGGGTCGTGGATGCGCTCATGGCGCGAGGGGCCGCGCTGATCCGGCCGAACACGTACGGCGCCGGCGACGGCATCACGTACGACGCGGACGTCCTCAAAACGATCTGGGAGACGCTCGCGCTCGAGGCCGGCGTGCGGCTGCTGTATCACACCGTCGTGATGGACGCGCTCGTCGAGGACGGTCGCCTCCGCGGCGTCGTCGCCGTCAACAAGGGCGGGCTGCTCGCGATCCGGGCGCGCGTCGTCATCGATGCCTCGGGGGACGCCGACGTGGCCGCCGCCGCCGGCGCGCCGTTTGAGGGCCCGGAGGACGGACCGGTCCAATCGCTCACGACGACGTTCAAGATGATCAACGTCGACATGGAGCGCGCGCGCGGCGTATCGAAAAAGGAGC
>JAWKNW010000040.1 GCA_041391505.1 Rhodothermales bacterium | reverse complement strand
AGTTTTTCATGCGGCAATTCGGCAACGATGTCTACCGCGCGGACCGGCAAAACTGGGACATCGTCCAGGATGCGCATGGCCTGATGTATTTCGGCAACAACCACGGCGTGCTCGAATACGACGGCATTGAATGGGCGTTGATCCCCATCGCCAACAACTCGGTGGTGCGGTCGCTGGGCATCGGTCCCGACGGGGTGATTTATGTGGGGGGCTACGCCGAAGTCGGCTATCTCGAGCCGGATTCTAAAGGGCGGATGACGTATCGATCCCTGCTCGACCGCATCCCGGAGGAGGATCGCGGCTTCACGGATGTATGGACGACGCGCGTGCTGCCCGATGGCGTGTATTTTCAGACGACCGAACGCCTGTTTCGCTGGTCCGACGGCGCCTTTACGGTATGGGATGTGGAGGGGATGGACTGGGCCTTCGCGATAGGCGATCGCCTCTTTCTCCAGCAGGATCAACACGCCGGCCTGTTCGAGCCGGTCGGAGACAGCGTGCGCTTCGTGCCGGGCAGCGACGTCATCCCCTATCGGGCCTCCCTGGTACCCGGTGCGGACGATACGTTCTGGGCACTCGCCGAAAAAGAAGGCATCTTCCGGTGCCAGACCGATCCGATCCGCTGTGAGCGGGTGCGCCGCACCAGCTCGCCCTACATCGAAGAACACTGGGTGTATGCCGTCGATACCCTGGCCAATGGCGGCTGGGCGCTCGGTCTGTATGACAACGGCATCCTGATCACCGACTCCGATGGCGCCGTGCTGCGCCATATCGGCGAGGAAGATGGTCTGTACAGCGGATACACGACGGCCATCTTCCGGGACCGGGACGATAATCTGTGGGTGGCACACGAGAAGGGCCTGTCGTACATCATCGTCGATCCGAACTGGACGTATTTCGACGGGAGCAACGGACTGAGCGATCCGCCCGGAGACATGCTCATGGTGGGGAATGACCTGTATGTCGCCAACGTATCCGGCGTCCACCGGCTGGAGCCGGGCGCAATGGGTCAACCGGCACGCTTCGTGCCGCTTGCCGGCGAGGCCCGCGAGTGCGCGGCCTTGCTGCCGTCCGACGAAGGATTGCTCGCGGGATGTGTGAACCTCTACCGGGTGACGGGCGACCGCCTGCGGCCGGCGTGGAAAAGCTCCCAGGTGAACAATCACATCTACAGCCTACTCCGTCCGAAGCGCGATACGTCGCGCATCATCGTCGGCCTGTCCGGGTTGTCGATCCTGTCGGAGCAGCGAGGCGGCGCGCTCGCGGAAATCACGCTCGAAGACTACCACGAATTCACCGCTCGCCTGGTCGAGACGCCGCATGGGTACTGGATGACCAACGAGATCGATCTGATCGAGATGCGTTGGCCGGACGGGTTCGATGCGGAGCCTCGGCTGGCCTATTACGGCGTCGAGCAGGGTCTGCCCGGTGTGCCGGCCTTCCCCTTGCTGCTGGACGGTGCGCTGTACGCCACATCCAACCGTGGACTATACCGTGCGGTATATGCGGCAGAGCGGCCGGACTCGGTCACCCGGTTCGAGCAAGTGGTCGTGGCGGACGCGATCGGTCCGATCCAGAAAGTGAAGGTCCAGCCGAACGGGACGGTCTGGGCGCTGAGCGAAGGCGTCCTCGGTACGCTCGAACGGGCCGTGGACGGCAGCTGGATGTGGCGGGAGCGACACCGGGCCTGGGCGGAACGCATGCCGGAAATGACGGTGGCCCTCGACGATGCGCTCTGGCTGACGGTCGGGCAACGGCAGGTCCGCTACGTGCCGGGGAAGCACAGGGAAACGCCGGCGCCCCTGGCGATCATCCGATCGATGCAGAATGTCACCCGGGACACCCTGGTCACCGGCATGGGGGCGCGCGTGGTGACCTTGCCCTACAGCCGGGACGAGTATCGGATCCATTATGCCGGCGCCAGCTTTATGCACCCTGAGGCCATGCGTTTCCGCACGCGGTTGGACGGGCACGACGAGGGCTGGTCCGCCTGGACGGTCGACACCCACCGCGATCTCGCCAACCTGTCCGTAGGGCGCCATATACTCAACGTGCAGCTTCGCGATTTTGCCGGCGCCGTGAGCGACGTCGCTTCGCTCGAAATTCGGGTCATGCCGCCCTGGTATCTCACGACCTGGGCCTTCGTGCTCTGGCTTTTTGTGGCGGTTGGACTGCTTGCCGGCACTGCGGTCGTCTACAACCAGGTCCGATCGTATCGACTCGAGCAGCGCAATAGCATGCTTCAGCGATCCATCGCGGAAAGAACGGAGGAGATCATCCGGCAGAAACAGTTCGTGGAGCGGCAGAACATGCAACTGGCCCGGAATAACGAGGCGCTCGAACACCAACAGCTGTCGCTGGCGACCGCCTACAGCCAGTTGCAGTCGGCGAATGAAGAACTGAACCGAATGAATCGCTCCCTCGAGGAACGGACCATCGAATTGCGCGATGCTCTCGAGGAGAACAAGTTGATCCTGGGTGTCACGGCGCACGATCTCAAGAACCCGCTCGGCGGCATCATTGGTCTGGCGGATATGCTGCTGGAAGACGGCCGGGGCGAACCTTCGGCTGCGAAAAAGAGCCTCAACGAACTGGTTCCGATGGTGAAGGACGAGGCCGTGCGGATGTTCGGGATCATCACGGATCTGCTCGACAAACATCGCCAGGGCGAACAGATCCGGCTCTCACGGGAGATGGTCTGCATCAGCGATCTGGTGACGCCCGTGCTGGGCTGGAACCGGCAGCAGGCGGAGCAGAAGTCGATCCGGATGCATTTCTTGCCCCGGCCGGCGCTGTATGCCGAGGTCGATCCGACGGCGCTTCAGCGCGTCATCGACAATCTCTTGTCCAACGCCATCAAATACAGCCATCACGGGGCCAACGTGTGGATCGAGGTTGCGTATGCCGCGACCGATGCCGAAAACACCGAGGCCTCCCTGCAGGCCGTCCGCGTCGCCATACGCGACGAGGGTCCGGGTCTGACCGCGGAGGACAAACAGCGCGTGTTCGGTAAATTGCAGCGCCTCAGCGCCCAGCCCACGGCCGGCGAGCACTCATCCGGTCTGGGCCTCTACATCGTCAAGCAACTCGTGGAGGCGCACGGCGGCACCGTAGGCGTCGACAGCGAAGCGGGGCAAGGGGCCACCTTCTGGTTCACCATCCCGGTGATGGTCGACGCCTCACCGCTCGCGGAGTCCGTGAGATGATCGGCGCGGCCCGCATCCGGATACGGGATGTTGGATGCGGGATGTTGGAAGTTGGATGCAAGATGCGGGATGCAGGATGCGGGATACAGGATGCGGGATGTTGGAAGTTGGATAAAAGATGCGGGATCACCCGTCAACGCCAGGTTTTTTCGTAACCATCCTGCATCCTGCATCTCAGTATCCTGCATCCCGCATCCTGCATCTCAGTATCCTGCTCTCAGTATCCTGCATCTCAGTATCCTGCATCCAACATCCCGTATCTCGCATCCCGCATCTCAGTATCCCGCATCCGAATATCATAGCGCCCTGATGCGTAACATCCGTTACCCAACGGAAACCCCGGTTCACCTCGTCGCCGCGCATGGTATGGAAGCCGTAACCTATCTCGGGCTGGTCGCTGCAACGTGCACGACCGTTGCCTTTTTTCCTCAAGTCATCAGAAACTGGAAGCGGAAGTCGGCCGGCGACCTGTCTTTCGGCACGTTCGGTCTGTTCACCATCGGTGTCGGGTTGTGGCTGGTGTATGGCGTTCTCATCGATAATGCCCCGATCATTGTGTCGAATCTGATCACGCTGACCGTCAACCTGGCCAATCTCGGCCAGATGGTGTGGTATCGCCGGCGTCGCCCGGGGAGCTTCCCGCCGCCGACGGCCTGAACACGCCCTTCTGCATCTTCTTTTCCCCTGTGCCCATGCATGTCCTCAAACAGGCGGGTTGCTGCCTGGCGCTCCTCGCATGGAGCGCCTGCTCGGATCCTATGCCGGAAACCGCCTCGACGTGGGTGCCGGCTTCGTTTTCCGTCCCTGAACGGCTGGACGCCGAGACCTATCGCCTCGTCAAACTCACGCCGGCGCTCGCCGCGCTGGATTACGAGGCGGTCATGGAGACCCGGGCGCATCTCCGCGAGCGCTTCGGAGGCGAGTGGCCCGGCGAAGCGTTTACCCTGGAGGAAAACACCCGCGATCTCGATGAACACGAACGCCTGTTCGACGAACGGACGTCCTTCACGTATTCGGTACTCAGCCCCGATGGCGGGCGGGTGCTCGGGTGCATCTATATCAATCCGGCCGATGACGCCGATGCGCAGGTGCACCTGTGGGTCCGGGAGAGCGAACGGGCGTCGGGACTCGAACCACGCCTCGTCGACGCCCTGCGCGGCTGGCTGACGCGCGATTGGCCGTTCGAAACGGTCGCCTTTCCGCTTCACGATGCCGAGTGAGGACCCGGCTCGGACCCGCTTTACCAGGGCGGTTCGTCTTTTCGGTCCGGGGGCTTGACACGAAGGGTTCTGGAGGTTAGTTTGCCGATAGGCTAATTAACCTTTGAGTGTATTACTATGGTTTCAGATACATTGAGCGCGACGTTCGCGGCGTTGGCCGATCCGACCCGGCGTGCCATGTTGACGCGGCTTGTGGAGGGGGAGGCTTCCGTAAAGGAGCTGGCTTCGCCGCTTGCGATCAGCGCGCCGGCTGTGACCAAACATCTCAAGGTTCTCGAGCGTGCCGGCCTGATCACGCGAAGCCGCAAGGCCCAGTGGCGTCCCTGCCGGCTGGAGGCGAAGCCGCTCCGGGAGGTCGCCGACTGGGTGGCGCAGTACCGCCAGTACTGGGAGGAAAGTTTCGACCGGCTGGATGCGTACCTGCGGACCATGGCGGAAGGGGACGACCCTCCCGCCGAAGCCGGCGACTAGCCCGTATTCCGTGTTGTTTCCCGTATCGTTTCATCAAACCCGACGTCCATGGCGCGAGTCAGCACCTACCTCAACTTCCCTCGCGAAACCGAAGCGGCATTCACCTTCTACAAATCGGTTTTCGGTACCGAGTTCACCGGGACGATCATGCGCTTCGGCGATATGCCGCCGCAGCCCGGTCAGCCGCCGCTTTCCGACGCGGACAAGCGCCTCATCATGCACATCGAACTACCCATCCTGGGAGGGCATGTGCTGATGGGCACCGACGCGCCCGAGTCGATGGGTTTTTCCCTCGTCGCCGGCAGCAACATGCATCTCAACCTGGAGCCTGATACGCGGGCGGAGTCGGACAGGCTCTTTGCCGCGCTCGCCGATGGGGGCGTCGTGAGCATGCCGCTGACCGATATGTTCTGGGGCGGCTACTTCGGCAGCCTGACGGATCGCTTCGGGATCAAGTGGATGATCAACTGCGCCGCCGGCGCCTGAACCGACATGGCGAACCGAACGCACGAGGATGCGACGGCATCCGATCGAGAAATCGTCTTCTCGCGTCACTTCGACGCACCCCGGGAGCGGGTATTCAAGGCGTGGTCCGAACCGGTCCATATCGATGCCTGGTGGGGGCCCAGCGGGTTTCGCAACGAGACGATCGAGATGGATTTCCGGCCGGGAGGCGTCTGGCGCTACATCATGCATGGGCCGGACGGGACAGACTACCCGAACCGGATCGACTACCTGGAGATGGATCCTCCGTCGCGTCTCGTCTATGTGCACGGCGACGACGACGACAGCGGTTCGCTGCCGTTCCATGTGACGGTCCTGTTCGAAGATCGGGATGGCGGTACGCGCATCACCATGCGGTGCCTGTTTGATTCCGTCGAGGAATGCGAACGCGTCAAGGGATTCGGCGCGGTCGAAGGGGGGATGCAGACGCTCGACCGGCTTGCCCTCTACCTCGACGCGGGCGCCTGAACGCCCATCGACGTTGACCGGAGTGCCTCGCCTACCTGCAGCAGGGCGGCGGACAGCGCCTCTGCCGTGCCGGCTTTCATGCCAGAACGGTTTGGAGTACTTTATCGCGCATCCGCTTGTCGCACTGTCCAGAAGCAACCCCGATCGATGGCGAAGTATCTGCTTATCGCGCTGCTGTGTATCCCGTCTGCCGCGTCGGCAGCCCGCGATACCTATCCCAAAAACCCCAACATCGACGTTCTGCATTACGCATTTGCGCTGACGTTGTCCGACGAGACGGACGCCATCGAGGGTGTGGCCACGATCGACGCCCGGTACCTGGCCGGCGGGCAGCGGTCGTTCCGCCTGGATCTGGTCGAGCGCCGGGACGGGCAGGGGATGCAGGTCCGCCGAGTCACCGTAAACGGCGCCGAGAGCACGTTCCGGCATGAGCAGGATCAGGTATTTATCGATCTGCCGGCGGCCCCCGAGGCGGGTTCACGCGTGCGGATCACCGTCGAATATGCCGGCGTGCCGGCGTCCGGCCTCAAGATCGCGCCGAACAAATACGGCGATCGCACCTTCTTCAGCGACAACTGGCCGAACCGGGCCCGCCACTGGCTGCCGACGGTCGACCATCCGTACGACAAGGCGACGAGCGAGATGAAAATCACGGCGCCGGCGCGGTACCAGGTCGTGTCCAACGGGCTCCTCGTCGAAGAAAGCGACCTCGGCGACGGGATGCGGCTCACGCACTGGAAGCAGTCGGTCCCGATCGCCACCTGGCTCTACGTGCTCGGAGCCGCCGAATTTGCCGTGCAGCGCGTCGGATCGTATCGGGGGAAGGAGATTCAGACCTGGGTGTACCGACAGGATCGCGATGCCGGCTTCTACGATTTCGCCGTGCCGACGATGGATGTCCTCGCCTTCTACGAAGCGAAGGTGGGGCCCTATTCCTACGAGAAAGTCGCCAACATCCAGTCGAACAGCGTCGGCGGCGGGATGGAGGCCGCCTCGGCCATCCTGTACGGCGACAACTCGGTTACCGGCGACCGGTCCAGACGCTGGCAGCACGTCATCATCCACGAGCTGGCGCATCAATGGTTCGGCAATGCCGTCACGGAATCTGACTGGGACGACGTCTGGCTCAGCGAAGGCTTCGCCACCTACTTCACGCTGCTCTTTCGCGAACACTTTTACGGTAGGGACGATTTTGTCGCCGGCCTCAAGCAGTCGCGCGATCAGATCTACACCTTTTACGCCGACCGCCCCGATTACCGCATCGTGCATGACAACCTGAGCGACATGAGTCAGGTTACCACCGGCATGACGTACCAGAAAGGCGCCTGGGTGCTGCATATGCTGCGCACGCTGCTGGGGGACGATGTCTTCTGGGAGGGCATTCAGACCTACTACGCGGCGTACAAGGACCGCAACGCCACCACGGCAGACTTTCGCCGGCACATGGAAGAGGCCTCCGGCCTCGAGCTGGACGCGTTCTTCCAGCAATGGCTCTACCAGGGCGGCGTCCCGTGGATCGAGGGCGACTGGACGGTCGACACCGGCCGTGGCCAGGTGGTCATCACGGCGCGGCAGGTCCAGAACACGTATGCGTTTCGCTTGCCGATGGTGTTCGAGGTACGGTATGCCGACGGGTCGACCAGCCGGCATCGACTCGATCTGAGCGGCAACGCCAGCGCTACCCTCGACGTGCCGGCCGCGCGTGCAGTCACCGACGTCATTCCCGACCCCGACACCCAGCTGCTTGCCCGGTGGACCTTCGCACGCCGGTAGCCCGGGGCATGTCGAATGCCTGAGCAGCCGGCGTGTACTGCATGGACGCGTACAAGACATCCCAACGTATGAAACCTCGCATCAGCATGATCACGCTCGGCGTACGCGACCTCGCGGCGTCGATCCGGTTTTACGAAGAAGGACTCGGGCTGCACCGGATCGAGTCCGCGCCGGGCGTCGCGTTCTTCGATCTGAAGGGCACCTGGCTCGGGTTGTATGGCTGGGACGAACTCGCGGACGATGCGCACGTGCCGGCGAGCGGTTCCGGCTTCCGGGGTGTGGCGCTCGCCCACAATCTGGGCTCCGAAGCGGAGGTGGACCGGCAGCTTGAGGAGGCCGTCGCCGCCGGCGCGACGCTGGTGAAGCCGGCGCAAAAGGTTTTCTGGGGCGGCTATTCGGGCTACTTCGCCGATCCCGACGGGCATCTCTGGGAGGTGGCGCATAACCCGTTCATGCAGATAGGTCCACGGGATTGAACGGCATGGACCCGAGACGACCGGCGCCGCGTGCCATCTGAAATCGACTGATTGTTCGGCTGAACCTGATTCCGAGAACAGTCCTGTTCGATCGGATAGAACTTTGGAAATGGGCCGCGGTATCTGAAGGAGCCGCCCGATTCTAAAGACGGATTCTCAGCTAGACCTGGCTCGATGCTCATGAACGCGCGCGTGCACTTCCGTTTGATCGCCCTGTGGCTGGCCGGCTTCTCGATCGTGGCGCATGCCGGCGGTCAACCCACCCCCGGAGTGCGAAGCGCGACCTTCGATGATGCGGCAGGTCAGTGGTCGGGTGGTTTTTCCGCGCCGGTGGCACCGTATGTGAAGACGGTGGTGGCGGACGGCGATGAACGGCTATTCGCTTTCGGCGCCTTCGAGGCATTTTTCGATGTGGTGACGTCGAATGCCGTGTTGTGGAACGGGACAACATGGCGCGCGCTCGGACAGGGGATTGTGGGGGTGGTCGCTCAGGCCGTGTCGGATGGCCGAGGGGGGATCTATGTGGGAGGAAGCGAGCTGATAGACGGTGCGCACGTGGTTCGGTGGGATGGTTCGACGTGGACGCCGCTTGGAGCACTCATCACGGGTATCAGCGATCTGGTGGTGGATGGTGACGGTGTTCCCTATGCGTATGGCTGTCTGCAGAGTCCGCGAGCGGGAACGATGAGTACGGGCATCGTGCGCTGGGACGGTCACGCATGGATCCGTTTGCCGGGCGCGCCGCTGTGCGTGGATCGGCTCCTGAGCGACGAACAACAGGGTATCTATGCCACGTGGAGCGATACGCTGTGGCACTGGATACCAGACAGGGCAGGCTGGGATATGACCGCGGTATTGCGACGCGACAATACGGCCATAGAATTCCTGACGGTTCGTAGTTCCGGCATCACGTACGCAGCGCACTATCTGGACGACGGGAAAAGAATCCTGCTTCGTCTGGATGGCGATGGGGAGGAGGTAGTGCCGCTGCCCGAGGGCGTAGATTTTCGTCAACTCGCCTTCGATGCCGTCGGGACGCTGCACGTACTCGGAGTAGCTGGCTTTGAGTTGGGTGGTGAGCTCGGCTCGCCCGTATTGTTCAGGCAACAGGGCGATGGCTGGACAGAGATCGCTCTGCCTGCCGGCGAAATCAATTCCCTGGAGGGTGGAGCGCATATCCACGTCCTGGGGCGTATGACCGACGAGCAGGGCGCCGCCAGCCCCATCGCCCGTCTCGAGGGCGACATGTGGACCTACTGGACGACGCCGGGCCGAGGGTCAAGCATACCGATACGTTCGCTGTATAGCGATTCGGACGGGCAGGTGTATGCCTGGTTCACATCCTATTTCGATGCGCGGCTCGGTGGCTCTGCTGGACCACTCGCTGTGTGGAGCGGAACGGATTGGAGCACCGTGCCGGGAAGCGAACGTTTTGACAGTCTGCTGGATGCAGAGGATGGAGTGCTTTATGCCGTCGAGCGCAATGGAGTCGATATCTGGGCCTGGACAGGAACGTCGTGGGAGCGGCAACCCTTCTCTGCGGTACCATGTACGGGCGGAAACGCCGGCCCCTTGCTTCCTTCGCTGATCGTCCGGGACCCCGCGGGCATGATGTATGGAGCGGTTCGCTGCGCGTATGATCTGGCCGTAGTGGCGCGCTGGGATGGTGATCGCTGGACAGAGCTGGGAGACGTCAGGTCGCCCAACTCGGGCCAGGGCGCCGGGATCACGTCGATGGTGTTTGATGACCAGCACCATCTGTATATCGGCGGCCGGTTTCTTTCGGCCGGTGGCGTCGGCGCAAAAAGTATTGCGCGATGGGATGGCCGTTCGTGGTCGCCGCTCGGAGCCGGTTTGGATGTCGAATGGGACATCACGGGTCAGGTGCAGACGATGCTCTGGGACGATGGTCGCCTGTACGTAGGTGGAGGCATCGATCGCGCAGGCGATACGCCTGTCCGGTATGCGGTCGTATGGGATGGCGCCTCGTGGTCGAGTATGGGAGATGGGTTTAATGCGCCGGTGATGCGAATGGTGGGCGATGGGAATGGGCGAGTATACGCCGCCGGCGATTTCATCTGGTCTGGTACAACGCTGGTGAATCGCGTGGCCGTCTGGGATGGAGAACGCTGGCAGGCGCTCGGTGCGGGCGTCGCGGGAAGTCGGGTATCGGACATGGCGCTTGACGGAGATGGTAAACTCTGGCTTGCCGGCGATTTTTTTGCCGCCGGCGGCCGTCCGTCTTCGCATGTGGCCTCATGGATACCCGGTCCGGCACCTGTCACACTCGAAAACCCGCCAGGTGTCCAGTCCATAGCCATCTATCCGAATCCGGCCCGTGAATCCTTATCGCTCGATCTCGGCATTGAGGAAGAGGGGCGTTACGTGGTAACGTTGTACGACCTGTTGGGGCGGCGTATCCGCATAGTGCACGACGGTGCACTGCGTCCCGGAGCGTTTTCGATCACCCTTTCGCTTCACGATGCCCCGAGTGGTATGCTGTTGCTCGTCGTGGAGGGCGCGTCGGGGGCTCGGATGTTTCCGATCGTCCATGTCCGATGAGCCCCGTCCAACGGCACCCCGTGAGCGGCCGCCGATCGACATGACAGGCCCCACAGGAGGGATCTCGCCGGCACCGGACGGGGTATCGATCCACTCCCGACCACCTGCGACCCTGCGACGGGTCGTCTCCGAGTTCTGCCTGTGAACGAACGTTATCAGCTGACGCCAACGCCGATTGAGTGTCCCGCATGCCGGGGGCGGGAAGGTCTGCTGCTCTATACGGTGGATGCCGCCACGGCCGCCCAGCACTATGTATTGCACGAGGTGCATCCGGAACGACACCGGGCGCTCGAAGCGCATATCGCGACGTTGTGGGGGCAGCCGGCGTGCGATCTGGTCCGATGTGCGCGGTGCGGACTCGTATCCGCCGACCCGTACGTCGCCGGCGATGCGCGGTTCTACGACCTCGCCTACGAGCGGACCGGGTATCCGGCGTGGAAATGGGAGTTCGCGCAAACCCGCGACGCGCTGCAGCGGCTCCGGTCCGAAGGCGCGCTCGGCGACTTCACCCTGCTCGAACTGGGCGCCGGAGACGGCGCCTTCGTGCGCCGCATCGCGCCCGAACTCATCCCGCCCTCCCATGTGCTGTGCACGGAATATTCTCCCTATGGCCGCGACGCCATCGAGCGGCTGGGCGTGGCCTGCCGGATGCAGGATGTGCGGGCGTTGCCGCTGGACGAATTCGCCGGCCGATTCGACGTGATCTGCCTGTTTCAGGTGCTCGAACATCTCGACCGGCTCGACGCGCTGTTCGAGCGGTTCGGGCAGTTGTCCACGCCGGCCGGTCAGGTGTTTATTGCCGTACCCAACGACGCCCGCGTCACGTTTAACGAGACGCACGGCAGTCTACTGGATATGCCGCCCAACCACATCGGACGCTGGACGCGGCCCGCGTTCGAGGCCATCGCCGGCCGGCATGGCTGGCGGGTCGAAGCGCATGCCGTCGAGCCCGAACGGCGACGGGCGCAGGTGGCTCGTTATATTACGTACCGCTACATGCGCAAACGTCAGGATTCCGGCGCATGGGCCAACCGCATCGAGCGCATCCGTCCCGCGCCGCTGCGGCGGGGCGCTCAGGCCGCCGCGGCCGCCCTGTATGCCCTGGGCGCGTGGCGCCAGATCGCGGCTCTCGTGCAAACGCCGGGACTCGGCGACTCCCAGTGGGTACACCTCCGGAAAGCCTGAGCCGTCCTCACCGCAGCAGAGCGAACAACACCGCGAGGATGCCCGCTGCCGCCATGCTGATTCCGGTAACCAGCGCCCAGCGTGACGTCAGGATGTTCTGAAACCCCTGATAGGCGCTCGCGACGCCGCCGGCGACGACCACAAGCGCCAGCAAATCCCAGCTCGCCTGGTCGAACGCGTAGGCACGCACCGCGACAATGACGAGCAACCCGTAGGAGAGGATCAGGTAAGCCCAGCGATACGACTCGTTTTCCACGGCGACGGTGCGCTCGTCCCGCTCGATCGATGGCGTTTTCATGGCGATTCTCCTTCAAGATAGAACAGCGACTCGACCGGTTTGTCGAGGACCCGGGCCAGCAACAACGCGAGCAGCGTAGACGGGCAGTAGCGATTCGTTTCGATTGAACTGATCGTCTGTCGGGTGACGCCCACCCGATCGGCCAACTCGATCTGGGAAAGGTTCTTCTCCACCCGAGCCTGCTTTACGCGATTGTGTAGTTGCGGCTGTGTCATGGTTGAAATGTAAAGTATGCTTTACCTTGTGTCAAGTATGCTTTACATTTTTGAGCCCCGCTCCGATGTGCCCATCCATGCTCGCCGCATTGAACGCCTGAATGGTGATTGCGGCCTTCGGCATGAACCGAGCGAAGTGACGTGTAGAGGACCGAGGCTGTATCGTACATGCAACAGAAACAAACAAAGGCGCCCACGTTGCCATGGACGCCTTTGTCGTCACACAGAACCATCCGAGTGACAACTCAAAACGTTGTATCGACTCAATATTGATGAAATGCCTGGGAGACGAACCCCAGCACTTCGGGCAGGGCCTCGCGCCAGTAGGTCCAGGTATGGCCGCCCTGCCGGACGCGGTATTCGTGGGGGATTTCTTTTTTGCGCAGCGCGATGTGGGCGAGCGCATTGCCCTCGTACAGGAAGTCGTCGTCGCCACAGTCGATGTACCAGCGCACGGCCTTCAGATCATCGGCCTTCATGTCCTCGATGAGCGCGAGCGCGCTGTGCCGGCGGTGATAGGCCTCGAGATCCGCCTCGGAAGCGCCGTTCATGTCGGCCTGCATCCGCTGCATGCGCTCCTTGAACGACGCAAAGTCGATGGCTCCGACGTACGCGCTGAGCGGAGCGGCCGAAGAAAAGAGTTCGGGACGGTGCATGGCGTACATGAAGGTGCCCCCTCCCCCCATCGAAAGGCCGGAGATCGCGCGATAGCGTTTTTCGCTCTTGATGCGAAATTGCTTCTCGACGTGCGGCATCAACTCCTCGAAAAAGAAGTCTTCGTAACGCCATTCGTTGCGGAGGTCGTTGAAATAGCCCCGCGTGCCGGTGTTGGCGTCCGGCATGACGATCACCATGGGTGTGGCCTTGCCTTCCCGGATCGCCTGATCCGCGATGCGCAAGACCTCGCCGAACTGGACCCAGCCGGTCTGGTCATCGCCGGCGCCGTGGAGCAGGTACAGCACCGGATAACTCCGCTCCGACGTCTCGTAGTCGGGCGGCAGATAGACGGCGTACTTGCGGTCGCCGTTGAGAATCTTGCTCGGCACCGACAGGTTATCGAAGACTTTGCCCGTCTGGGCGAAGAGGAGGGTCGGTAGCAGGCCGCACATCAGGCCTGCGGTCAGCATGCGTCGCATCATGGATAGGGTGTTTTGGTGATCGGTTGCGTGGACCATAGTACCGTATCGCGGTCTGTCACGCAACTGGCGCATGATCCGGTTATTTTTTGTGCGCCGGCCGCTTTCCTCATGAGAAGTGATGACTTTAGGACACTACGTAGATCCTCAAACCCTTACGCAGTAAATCCCATGAACAACCTGACTCACCGATTTTCTCGCCTGCTGCTGGTCATGACGCTGCTGGTCTTTGTCGCCGCATGCGACAGCAACGACGACGAGGAGCAACAGCAGCTCGCGAATGGCTTCATGAACGCACGCATCGAAGGCCAGTCGTGGAACGCCAATGTGACGGTGTTTGCGATCGCCCAGGGCGGCGTGTTCGGCGTGAGCGGCGCGGACGCCAGTGGAAAGACGATTGGACTCGGGGGGCTGGCGCAGCTCGGGCCGCAGACCATCGGACCGACCTCGCCGGCGAACGCGACGTATTCGGAGACGGCGGGCGCGACGGTAGTCCAGTGGAGCGCCGGCATCGCCGCGGGGAGCGGCACCATCACGGTGACGGAACTGGACGGCACGCATATCGCCGGCACATTCTCCTATGTCGCCGAAGCGTCGGCGACGACGGGCGCGACGGGAACGAAAACCATCACCGAGGGCTCGTTCGATATCAAGCTGGGCAGCATCGATCAATAACCGATGTGGCGCGCGATGCCGGTACCGTGAAGGGGTGCAGGATGCTGGATATCGCATCCTTCATCCTGCATCCTCGAATTCCATTTCCAGACCGCCAAAGCGCTCCGCGACGATGTTGTAGAGCCAGGCGTAGAACGCGCCGATCAGGAAGCCCATCAATCCATAAAGTATCGGGAAGATGATGAGGAAGGCGAAACCCATTGTCATGCCGAACGATTCGCCGGATCCGTCGAACAGCGAGAGAAGCGTCAGGATGGGGAGATATAATACGGCGACGATCAGGCCCAGCGCTGCCGTTACGATCCCGGTAATGCGCGCCGCGGAGGCGACGCCGATGTGTTTTAAAACCATCTGATTGCGGTTTAGAGGGTGAATGCGGAAGGGCTATGGGGGAAAGTAACCTGACCGGTCATGCCCGATCCATACCGGTCGGGTTCGGCCGAGGCGGGGGCGTTCAGGAGACCGATGGCCGGATGATGGGTTCAGCGGGCACCGAGCGCCGGATGATCCATTCAGCGACCAGCAGATTGGGCAGCCAGCACAGCCAGGCCACGGCCGCATAGGCCGTCTCGAACGGCACGCCGGCTGAAACCATGAGCGGAAGATAGATGCGCAGCGTGACGGCGGCGAAAGTCAGGGCGTAACTGCGGAGCATCCAGGTTCGATGGGCCATCAGGTTGCCGCGTCGGATGTGCAGGAAGCCCGCGCCCGTCGTGCCCAGCCAGATGAGTCCGAGGATTCCGAAGCCGGCCTGCGCCGGCAGCCCACCCATCGCGCGGGGCACCATCGCGAGCGCGCCGATGCCGCCCGCCAGAATGCCCGCCACGTAGAGCCGGCCCGACCATCGGTGCATGGCGGGGTACCGCCTCCGTAGGCCGCCGTTAAACTGAAACGCGCCCAGCGCAAGAACCAGCGCGCCGCCCAGAAAATGGGCTAGCGCCGGCACCGGGTTTCTCGAAAGCAGCGTCGCCACCAGCTTCGGCATCTGGTCGCCCGCGAAGGGCATCAAGGCGGCGTATCCAGCGATTCCGAGTGCAAAGAGGGTCATTACGACCCAGCCCGTCCGTTTCATTCCTGTTGCGTCGTTCTAGGATTGAGGTGCGTATCGAAAAAGTCGATCACGACCGCCATCACCGCCGGCGTCCAGAACCGGACGCCGTGGTCGGCGCCGGCCACTTTGTAAAACGTGACGTCCTGGCCGGCATCGCGCAGCGCCTCGTAGAGCAGTACGCTCTGGTTGAAGGGCACCAGCGCGTCGCGGTCGCCGTGCATGATGAGAAACGGTGGCAGCGTCTTGCCGGCCGTGATATGCGCTATGGGGTTGTAGGCGCGGACGGCCCGTGCTTGCTCGGGCTCCTGGATCGGGCCGCCTACGACCCGCGACCCGGGCGAGTCCGCGGCATCGTGATCCAGCCGGGACGGGGCGCTGCTCATCTTCGTGAAATCGGTGGGCCCGTAGAAGTCCACCACGGCGCGGACGGCGCTCGACTGGTCGGGGTTGTCGTCCGTCGAGAAGGGCTTGAACCCGTCGCTCACGCCGGCGAGCGCCGCCATATGCCCGCCCGACGAGTCGCCCCAGATGCCGATCCGGTCCGGGTCGATGTTGTACTTCGCGGCATTTGCGCGCAGGTAGCGGATGGCCGACTTGACGTCCTGGATCTGCGCCGGCGCGCGGGCTTCGGTGGACGGGCGGTACTCGACGCTGGCGACGACATAGCCGGCGTGCGCGAAGTCGGCGAGCTGCGGTATCGCGGCGTACAGCGCCTGGGGCATCCACGCCGATCCCTGCACATAGACGATCACGGGTCTTGCCGGGATCGTGGGGCGCTCGGCGGCGGGCAGCAGCCCGCTGCGGTCCTCCGGCATCAGCAGCTGCAGATGGAGTTCCCGTTCACCCCGCGTGGCGTACACGACATCCTTCTTGTAGATCGCGACGTAGGTGTCCGGCTCGCTCTCGATCGTCAGCATGCCCTCCGGATGCTCGTCGGATGGGGGGACGACGACATCCCGAAACGGCAGGCCCTGGGCGCGCGCCGTCATCGTCGCGGCGGCAACAAGGAGTGCGGCGATAAGAATGGGGCGGAAACAGGCGCGTGCAAACATGGTCCGATGCGGGTTGGGATGCGGCATATCGAACACGCCGCTCAGGATGCCGCTCAAGATACGGCAGAATCGCCGGGTCGCTTCCCGACGAACGCGATGAGCCCGAGATCCTCTACATCCGGGTGCGCGAAGTGCACTTCTTCCGCGACGAAGCCGGCCTCCTCGATCCATCGCATCCAGTCCGCCCGCGCGAATAGCCCCTCGATATGCCGGTCGTGCACGACTGCGGTGGCGCCATCGGCTTCGCGCAACAAGAAGGCGTAGTCGACGACGTAGGTGGTGTCTGAGGGGTCCGGGTCGAAGCTCCACTCGAGGTAGCGGAATCCTCGGCCATCGGCTGCGTCCTCGCCGCCATGGTCTGTTCCGGAGCGGAACGTCTCCCGGATGAAGTCCGGCGCGAACAACGCGGCGCCGCCGGGGGCGCAGTGGATGAAGGCCGTTTCGATCGCGGCGCGGAGATCCGCCTCGGTGGTCATGTAGCAGATGGCGTCGTGGATGAAGACGCCATCGAAGGTACGCCCGAGCCGCGTCGTCCGCATGTCGCCCCGGTGGTGTTCGCATTCCGGGTTGAGTCGCCGGCTGACGTCGAGCATCCCGTCGGAGGGTTCGACGAGCGTCATGGCGAAATGGGACTTCATGAACGAGGCGTTATTGCCGCCGCCGCTGCCCAGTTCGAGGCAGGTCCGGGGCGCTTTTTCGCAGGCCTCGATCAGGCGAGCGCTGTAAAAAGCGGCTTCTTCGGCGTAGTCTGCCGGCGCGGAGAAGAGCGGCCACCAGTCGGCGAGGTCGTCGTAAAATCGGTTATACAGGGGTGACGTTTCTGCGGACATAATCCAACGGGTTTGTGACGCTATCGCATCCGTCGTAAGTTCTCGGATGCCATCTCATCCGGTGTTGTCAATGCGTTATCGTTTCTTGGTACTCGTTTTCTGCTGGCCGTCGCTGGTCGCCGCGCAGTCCATCACCGCCCGCGAGGTCATTTCGCGGATCCAGGAACAGGTCGGCATCCCGTGGAGCGACCGGACCGTGGATACCTTCAAGGCCGGCGATCCCGATGCGCCCGTCACCGGCGTGGCCGTCACGATGATGGCGACGCTCGACGTGCTTCAGCGGGCGGCGGCCGAGGGGCACAATCTGATCATCACCCACGAGCCGACGTTTTACGGGCATCTCGACGAGACCGCCCAGCTGGAGGCGGATGACGATCCGATCTACCTCGCCAAAAAACGGTATATCGAAGAACATGGGCTAATCGTCTGGCGCTTCCACGATTACTGGCACCAGAGGGTGCCGGATGGGGTCACGGAAGGCATGATCAGGCAGCTCGGCTGGACCGAGTATCCCCGCGTGGCCGGCGCGAACGTGTTCACGGCGCCGGAAACGACGGTCCGCGAGCTGGCGAAGGACATCGAAAAACGATTCGATATCAAAACCCTCCGCGTCGTCGGTGATCCCGACATGCGGGTGACCCGGCTGGCCTTCGCCGCCGGCTTCCCGGGCTTCGCGCCGCAGCAGCGGCTGTTCCGTCGCGACGATGTCGAGGTGCTCGTCATGGGCGAGGCGCACGAGTGGGAGACGATCCTCTACGGCGCCGACGCGGTTGCGGCCGGCATGCGGAAGGCGCTCATCGTGATGGGGCACATCCCGTCCGAGCAGGCCGGCATGGAGAACTGCGCCGAATGGATGCAGGGATTCGTGACGGAGGTGCCCGTGGCGTTTGTGCCGGCGAAAGAACCGTTCTGGCGGCCCTGATCCGGGATGTTATCGGGTCAGGATCCGCACCCAGTCCTCATATCCCGCCAGGAATGTTTTGAGGAAGGCGCGCGTGTTCTCGTCCGTGAGCCGCAGGTTGTCGTCGAACTTTGAGGCGGCCTGGGCGACGGCCACGCCCGGGTGAGGGAAGAGCCGGGCCAGCAAGGCCATGAGGTTGGTTTTCAGGTGTTCCTGTCCTCGCATCGTCCCGCTGGCGCCGGGTGAGGCGCCCATGATGGCGGCCGGCTTGGCGGCCATGGGCGATTTGAAGCCGGGCCTCGACGCCCAGTCGAGCGCATTCTTGAGGACGCCCGGGACGCCGTAATTGTATTCGGGCATGGCGATCAACACGCCATCCGACTCCGTGATGGCGTCTTTGAACCGGCGTACGGGGGCGGGTCGCAGCGCATCGGTATCGAGGTCGCCATTGTAGAGCGGGATATCCGCCAGGTCGAAGACCTCGATCTGGAGCGACTCCGGCGCCAGTTCGGCGGCGGCGTGGAGCAAGGCGCGATTGTAGGAGCGAGCGCGGAGGCTGCCGGCGAAGGCGAGGATATGGAGTGCAGAGCCTTTGGTCATTACCTGATGATGGATCGGACGTGCGCCGCTGTCGTCTGCCGATGAACCGGCCTACTGTCTCGCGCCGCACGACGCGTTCCCTGTGTTTGAATGAGAGCCTTTCGAGACCCACAAGAAACGGTATTTCGAACCCGAATCCCATTCCATGTTTCTGCTCCCGATGGCCGGACGTACATCGTGTCCCGGGGCATTCGGCTCAGCGCTCCATCCAGGGATGACCGTCTCACTCGAACCGCACGCACAACACCGGCGGTAGATGGGTGCTCACCGTATCCCATGAATCCCCCAGGTCGTCGCTGATCCAGAGCGAGCCGGTGGTGCTGCCGAATGCCAGGTGTGCGGCGTCGTTCGAGATATCCAGGCAGTGGCGATAGACCAGGTCGTAGGCGTGCTCTTGCGGGAGGCCGCGGCTGAGCGACTCGACGGTTTTGCCGCCGTCGCGGGTGCGGGTGACGACCAGTTTGCCGTCGACAGGGATACGGGTTTCGTCTTTTACGCCCGGTACGAACCAGGCCATGTCCGGGTCGGTGGGGTGGACGGCCACGGCGAAGCCGAAGTTGCTCGGTTTGACGTCCTCCAGCTCGCGCCACGACCGGCCGGCGTCGTCGCTGACGAAGATGCCGTTGTGGTGCTGCATCCACATCCGGTCGGGATTGGACGGCGACTGCACGACCCGGTGGGGATCCTGCGAGATGGGGTCGCCGGCCATCTCGGGCGGCATGTAGGCGTTGCGCAGCCCTTTCGTGCCGATGAGCTCCCAGTTTGTCCCCGAGTCGGTCGTCGCCCAGACGCCGCCGCACGAGACGGCGATGGTGACGTGTTTCGGGTCGCGGGGGTCGACGCAGATCGAGTGGATGCCGGCGAAGTCGTACCCGCCGCCCATCCATTTCTGCCGGCGGGGGTCGTCCCACAACGAGCGGATCATCGTCCATGAATCCCCGCCGTCCGTCGACCGAAACAGGCCGCCCGGGATGTCGCTGTACCAGAGTTCGTTCGGGCCGCCCTGTTCGAGACCCCAGATGAGGAAGGAGCTCCACGGCACGTCGATGCCGCGCATCGGGTCCTTGTCGACCAGCCCTTCGGGTTTGGGCGGGTAGGCCGGCGCCGGCGCCTCGTCCCACGTGGCGCCGCCGTCCACGGATCGGCGCAATTTCACCCCGAAGTGCCCCGTTCCCAGCGCGGCGTGGATGCGCCGGCCGCCCCGCTCGGGCAACACCATGGTCACCGGATCCCCGAGGAACCAGCTGTTAGCGATGGCCCAGCGTCCGTTGGAACGCTCGATGCGGAAGAGTCCTTTGCGGGTGCCTACGAGAAGGGAGGTGCTCATTGGAGGTTTAAAGTCAGATGGGTTTAAGGTTCAAGGTCTGCGTGGAGTTAATGTGCCTTGAACGTTAAACTTTGAACCTGGAACGGAGGCTACATCCAGCATGGGTTTAGCCTCCGGAAAGCGCCTGCGCCACATAGATATCGGCGGTTTCGCCGACGGGGTCGCTCAGGCCGACGCGGTCGTGGATGAGTTCCTGGTCCAGAAAAATCGCCACGTGTTTGCGGAGCGCCCCCTGGTCGTCCAGGACATAGCGCCGCACACGCGGGTTGGCTTCGAAATAGCTTTCCAGCACCTCGCGCACCGTGGCGCCGGCGATCTGGGCTGCCGGCACGTCGACATGCCGGAGCAGGTTCGGGGTGAAGGAGAGGGTTGTCATGATCGGAATATATGTCTAATATATGTTCGGTGCAAGAGGTCAGGCCAGCCCGAGCGCCATGTAGAGGACCAGCCCTGCGAACCCGATCAGCGCAGCGGCCTGCACCGTGCAACCGCTCTTCCCTGACACCCGCTCCACCGCTTCTTTCGCCTCCTTCAACCCCATGCCGGTCTGCTCGCGCAGCACGCGGATCGCCTCGATCTTTTTCCCGGAAGCCATCAGCAGGCGGACCTCCTCCGGGAGTTCGGCGCCGGCGTCGGATGGCAGGGGGTGCGTCGACGGCGAGAGCCCTCGCTCCAGCCGTTCGATCTCTTCCTTCGCTTCCTTGAGCCCGACGCCCGTTGCTTCACGCAGCGCCTTGATGGCTTCGATTTTTTGGCCCTGCCGGATGAGATCGGCGATATGATTGGCGTCCATAAGGCCTTACGAATTGGTGTCGTCGAGTTCGTCCTGCAGCCGCTTCACTTCATCGAGGAGCGTTGCGAAGCGTTCGCCAAATGCCGTGAGGGTGTATTCCACTTCCACGGGCGGTTTTTCGCCGAAAACCTGGCGCTGTACGATGCCGTTACCGGTCAGCTTACGAAGCCGCTCGTTCATCACCTTGGCCGACAACCCGGGGCAGGCCCGCCGCAGCGCGCTTGGGCGCAACGTGCCGCCGGCGATCAACGCCAACAACTGGATCGACCACTTACATCCGAGCACGTTTTCCAGCATGCTGGCAACCGATCGATCCCGCTGCCCTACAGCGAACGTTGCGTCAACGGACAATTCAGGATGTACCATATGGTAACCACCTGATAAAAAGGTGCATTCTTGAAGGGGTTAAACGCCTCGCCGTAGCATTGACACCCTATCACATCACCAACGAATCAGGTGCTGAATCATGCATACCACGAGCGATATCCCCGGGTACACGTACGCAACAGACACGGTTCCACGTTCGCCGGTCACGCTGGCCGACTTCGATCGGATGAAAGAGAGCGTGCTGTTCGACGAAAACGACGTACGACATCTCCAGCGGTCCTACGAGATCTTGAAAGATCAGACGGAAGCCATACTGGACGTCTGGTACAGCTTCGTCGGCGCGAATCCGCATTTGCTGCGGTCGTTTACGGGCCGAAAGGACGGGCAGCCCATAGGCGAGTACCTCGAACGCGTACGGGCACGCTTCGGACAATGGATCCTGGATACGGCGAGGGCGGAATACGATCAGCGCTGGCTCGACTACCAGCATGAGATTGGCTTACGGCATCACCGGACAAAAAAGAACCGGACTGACGATGCCGATTCGACCGATATCGTGCCGTTTCGAGATCTCTTTGCGCTCATTTTTCCGGTGACGTTTACGCTGCGGCCATTTCTCACCGCAAAGGGGCATTCGGATGCGGACGTGGAAAGCATGTATGCCGCCTGGCTGAAATCGTGCTTGCTCCAGGTGACGCTGTGGAGCTTTCCATATATCAAGCCCGGCGATTTCTGAAGCTCCGACACCCGAAGGGTTTACTGAGATCGACGTACGCCACGCCGTGTCCGTTCTAGCCCTTCGGGTGTCGCTTCCGGCGGCCTCCTGGCATCACCGGGATATTCACCTTATACCTTCCGGGGGTGCTGTGCGCCGCGCATTGCGTCTTCGCTGAGGCTATCATCCGACCGCGCGCGGCGTTTGGTGCACGGCGATGCCGAGTCGCCCGCACTGCAAGAGGATGTTCAGCCGGCGCTGCTCTTCGGTTCGTTTCGATACCGGAGGACCGCCCAGAAGGTAAACGAGAGGATCAGGATGATGAGCCCATAGACGGGCGCGATCATGGAAACCCTGAGCCCGCCGGCCAGCATGGCCGGGCTCACGCCGCCCATCGCCTCGATGGCCTGGAACGCCTCGAAGAGTCCGATCGCCTGGGCGAGTATCCCCATAAAAAAGGCGAGGAGGCCGAGTTGCAGGACGAGGTTGATCGCCGGCGTGTGGGACGCTCCGGGTTGTGCGCCCTGCAGGAAGAGGTCATTGCCTTTCTTGAGCGCCGTGACGAGCGCACCGATGGCCAGGAGGGTGAGGATGGACATGAAGGGTTGTCCGCCGGCGTAAAAGAGGTCTAGCATGGCGTTTTCGTCGGTTTGGTGATCGTTGAACTGTGCACGGCAACCGCTTGGATTTCCGTCTACGTGGCTGGAAGTTGGAACGTCCCGTGCCGCCGTGCAAGCGAATAGCGATCAGACGCCCGGTCGCCGCCGGATACGTCTCGTGCCTTGGCGATCGACCGGCGCCGGGCTCCGAGCGCCGCATCCCCTGCAAAACAGGTCGTTCGCCGACATCGACCGGTCGAATCCTGCCCGACATGCGCCATCTCCCTGACGCGCCGGTCTGCCAGGCCTATATTAAAGGGTTCAGGCGCACCTCGCACGCGTCATATGGATTGCCATGCCGGCCCGATTCCTCTCTCATATCCCATCGCGCGTCCGCGTGCTGACGCACCTGGTTTTCTGGGCCGGCGTGCTGGCCTTTTACACCCTCTATTTCGGGCAGCGGCAGGACAACTACAACCAGAGTCTCCTCTTCGTCGGGGCGCTGCTCCCGATCACGATCGCCGCGACGTATTTCCTCAATTACTGGCTGATCCCGCGTTACCTCCTCGCGAGGCGGTATTTCTTTTTCGGGCTCTACTTCATCTACGCGCTGTTGTTCACGCTCTATCTGGAGCTGCTGCTCGTGTTGATCCTCTACATCAATGTGGCCCAATACCAGGCGATGTTCGTGAAGCCCGGGCTGGTGGATGTGATGGAGGTCATCGTGGGTATGTACCTCGTCGTATTTCTGGCGGCGGCCATCCACCTGCTCAAGCGCTGGTATGCGATGCAAACGCTGAACGCCCAGATCGAGCGGACCCGGATGGAGGTCGAACTCAAGCTCAAGGATGCCGAGCTGCAGTTGCTCCGATCCCAGATCCACCCGCACTTTCTGTTCAATACGCTCAATAATCTGTACGGCCTGTCGCTGACGAAGTCCGAACATGTGCCGGACGTCGTGTTGCGGATATCCTCGATTCTGGACTACATGCTGTATCGCGGGGACGCCGAGCGGGTGCCGCTTTCGGACGAGATCGCGCACATCCGGAATTATCTCGCCCTCGAGCGGCTCCGGTATGACGAGCGGACGAAGATCACCGTGGATGTGGCCGGCGAAGTGGACGGCCAGCGGATCGCGCCGCTGCTGCTCATCCCGTTTGTAGAGAACAGCGTCAAGCACGGTCCGGGCGCGAGCAGCGAGCCCGGATGGATCGCCATCCGCATCGCCATCGACGAGGGCGCGCTGCACTTCGCGATCGAAAACAGCACGCCCGAGCGGGCGTCCGCGCCTACGAGGCCGGACGGCATCGGGCTGCAGAATGTCCGCCGCCGGCTCGAGCTGCTCTACCCGGATGCGCACCGGCTCACCATCGCCGACGAACCCCGGCGCTTTCGCGTCGAACTGACCCTCGAACTCGATGCCTGACCCGAAAACCCGTTGTTTGATCGTGGACGACGAGCCGCTCGCCATCCAGGTGCTGCTCGCGCACGCCGGCAAGGTGTCGGACCTCGACGTGGTGGAAACGTGCTCCAGCGCCCTGGCGGCGTTCGAGGCGCTCCGCCGGCACGCCATCGATCTCGTGTTTCTCGATATCCAGATGCCGGAGCTGACCGGGATCGAGCTGGTCCGGTCGCTCGAAAATCCGCCGGCCGTCATCTTCACGACGGCGCATCGGGACTTCGCGGTGGAGGGATTCGAGCTGGATGTCGTCGACTATCTCCTGAAACCGGTCTCGCTGCCTCGCTTTTTGCGGGCGGTCGACAAATACCGGCGTTTGCGCGCGCCGGCGACGCCGCATGGCGCCGATCCGACGCCGGCCCTCCTCACGGTGCGCGCCGACCGCCAGACCGTCCAGATTCCGCTCGACGCCATCCGGTTCATCGAGAGCCTGAGCGACTACACGAAAATCCACACCGCGGCGAAACCAGTCGTCACCCGCGAGAAAATCAGCGAGCTGGAGCGCCGGCTCGAACCGCACGGGTTCGTGCGCATCCACCGATCGTTTATCGTGCCCCTCCAGGGGATCGTCGCCTTCACGGCCGATCGTGTCGACATCGGCGGACAGATCCTGCCTATCGGCCGGAGTTACCGCCACGCCGCCCGCGCCCGGTTGAACCCGTAGGGCCACGCGCCCGCGTGTCCGCGCCACCGCCGGTGTTTCGTCCGTCAAAAAACGGCATGGATGTGGTTACCTCGATGGACGACATCCACGGTAATTTTAAGGTGCGGCCGCGATGCGTCGTGGCTCTACGGACATGCGATTTTTCCTGGGCATTTTCCTGTTCATGGCGGCGACGCCGGCTGCGGCGCAGACCACCTATCACGTGGCTCCCGGGGGATCCGACGCCGGCAACGGATCGGCCGGCGCGCCCTGGGCCACCCTCCAACATGCCGCCGACAGGGCGGATACGCCGGGCGATACCGTCAAGGTGGCGAATGGCGCATATACCGGGTTCAACAGCCAGCACGACGGCATCGTGTTCTGGGCGGATGGGGACGACGTGGTGGTCAACGTCGCCGGGAGCTACTCGGGCCTGGATCATATCAACATCGAAAACAACGACGACATCGTGGTCGCGGGCTTTGTCGTGCGGGACGCGCCGCGGGCGGGCATCCGCGTCGTCAACGCGGCGCGCGTGACGGTGCGCAACAACGCGGTGGGGCCGAACGGGAAGTGGGGGATCTTCTCCGGGTTCGCGAAGGATATCCGGGTGATCGACAACACGACGTTCGGTTCGGCCGGCGAGCACGGCATTTACATCAGCAACAGCGACGGTCCGGACGACGCCCCGGTGGTGTTCGGCAACGTGTCGTACGGCAATGCGGTCAACGGCATCCAGTTCAACGGCGACTGCTACGCCGGCGGTGACGGCATCCTGGAGAACGGTCTCATCGACAGCAACGTCGTTTTCGACAACGGCGCGAAGGGCTTGAGCATCATCAGCGCGCCGGGTGTGCGGATCCAGAACAACGTCATCTACGAGAACCGGCGCGGGGCCGCCGGCGCGGCCGGCATCCACCTGGTCGACGAACCCGGCTGCGGCAAGCCGACAACGGACGCAATCGTCGTCAACAACACCGTCATCGAGCCGCGCATGGCGGGCATCCGGATCAACGACGGGGCCACGCGCAACGTGATTTTCAACAACCTGATCGTGAGCGGCAATCCGATCGCGGACGAAGAAGGGGGCAACCGGATCGACGGCGCGTCCAACGTGACGGCGTCCTCGGTGGATGGGCTGTTCATGGACGCCGGTGGCTTCGATTTTCGCCTCGCCGACGGCGCGGCGGCCATCGATGCCGGCGTGCTGCGCTACGAAAGCGTCGCCGCGCCGCAACAGGATGGCGCGGGATGGCCGCGGGTGGCGGGTGGCGCGCCCGATGCCGGCGCCTACGAGTTTGGCGCTGCCGGCAGCGTCGGGACAGAGCGGCCGGTGCCGGCGTCTCCCATGGCGGTGTATCCGAATCCGTTCACATCCCGGGCGACGCTCGAGATCAGCCTGCCGGCGTCCGAGGTGGTTGATGTGGCGCTGTACGACCTGCTGGGCCGGCGTGTCGCGACGGTCTTGGGTGGTTCGGGAGCGGGCCAATTGCAACGCATCGAACTCGACGGCAACGCGCTGCCTGCCGGCGTCTACTTCGTGCGGGTCGAGGGGCGGTCGTGGTCGCGGGTGGTGCCGGTCGTTCGGTCGAGGTAGGCCCAGACCCGAAGGGTTTTAGAAACCCTTCGGGTCTCGTTCGCTTCGTCTTCAGGGGTTATTACCAGATAGACACATCCTGCCGCTCATCCGTACCCTCCATGGGCCCTCCCGCCGAAATTTCATCTCACAGCCCGATCACTTCCAGACCTGCCGCGCAACGCGCAACAGGTTTTCGCCCAGAATGGCGCGGACGTGTTCGTCGGCGTATCCCAGTGCGAGCAGGCGTTCGGTTATGGCGGGGAGCTGCTCCGGCTCCACCATCTGCGGAAGCCCCGCCGGCGCGCCGGCGTCGAACGGGAAGAGCGTCGTGTTCTGGAGCCAGGCCGCCAGCTCTTCGGTGTCGAAGACATAATCCAGCGCGATGGAGACATGCTCCGGCCCCACGACCGAGACCGCATAATCGATGTGCCGCACGTAATTCTCGGTGCTGGCGTCGCCGTGCTGGAGGAACTTGCCGTAGCCGTTGATTCCGACCACTCCGCCCGTCTCTGCGCAGGCCCGCATGAGGTCGTCGGTGACGTTGCGGGGGTGGTCGACCAGGGCGCGGGGGTTCGAGTGGCTGAGCAGCACGGGGTTGGGTGAACAGGCGAACGCGTCGCGGCAGGTGCGCTCGCCGGTGTGGCTGCAGCAGAGCATCATCCCGACACGGGCCATCTCATGGATGACTTCCCGCCCGAAAGCGGTCAGCCCGCCGTCGTCGTCCATGCAGCCGCCGCCGGCGAGGTTGTTTCGATTGTAGGCGATGAGCATCCACCGGACGCCGAGGTCATAGTAGGTCGACACCATGCTCACCTGGCCGTCGAGCGCGGCCATGCCCTCGATGTCGAACGCGACGGCGAGTTGGCCCTCGGCCTTCGCCCGGAGGATGTCGTCGACCGAGCCGGCGAGGCGGTAGCGGTCGGGCCGGCCGAGGATCCAGCGGCGGAAGTGCGCCAGTACCTTCACCCCCTCCGGCCACGGGATCGCGTTGTCGAACATCACGTTGGCCACGACCATCGTCGCGCCGCTGCGGTGGAACCGTTCGAGTTGCGGCAGGAAGGCGTCGTCCGGGCGGAGCGGCAGGCAGGTATGGTTGTCCCACACGATGGCCGCGCGGTGGAGGCGCTCGGCACGGGGATCGACATTCCAGGTGGTCATGGCGTTCGGGTGGCATTCAGGGAAGGGAGCGGCCTATATTACAAAAAAACGCTACGCCAACGCCGCATGATCACAGACTCCCTCGCGATCTTTACCGTCCTCTGGGCCGTCGTGCTTTTTGCGCTGTACCTGGTCGGGGCGTTTCCCTGGGCGCGGCGGATGTCGACGATCCTCTGGGTGCTCTTCACGAGCGCCCTCCTTTCCAACGCCGGCCTGATTCCGACCGATGCGCCGATCTATGGCGCGGTGGTCGACTTCACGGTGCCGTTTGCCGTCTGCCTCATCCTGTTCAAGGTCGATCTCAGCGATATCCGGAGCGCCGGCCGGCCGATGCTGGTGGCATTCGCCCTCGCCTGCGCGGGGACGGCCATCGGGGTCGTAATCGCCAACGTGACCACCGTCTCGCTGTTCGCCGACCTGCTGGGCGACGACGCCTGGAAGCTCGCCGGCCCCTATACCGGAACGTATATCGGCGGGAGCCTCAACTTTGTCGCGCTGTGGAGCGGGCTGCAGATCGAGAACCAGGACCTGTTCGCCGCCGCCAATGCCGTGGACAACCTGGCGCTGTTCCCGCTGTATGCGCTGTGGGTGGCGGTCCCTGCGTTTCTGGCCCGCCGGTACGCGACGGCGAAGCAATGGGCTGTCCCGGAAGAGGAGGACGAGCGCATCGACCGGCCTGCGCCGCGGTTCGACGTCTGGCACGTCGCGGCGCTCGTCGGTACCGCGCTGGCGGTGATGGCGGTGAGCACATGGATCAAGGCGGAGTGGGTGGATCGCGTGGCGCCGGCGGTGCCGGGGATCCTGATCGTCACCACCCTCGCGCTGATTGCCGGCCAGATTCCCGCGGTCCGCCGGCTCGAAGGCGCGTGGGAGCTCAGCGAACTCGTCTTTCTGGCTTTTTTTGCGTCGATCGGCGCGCAGATGAACTTCTACCTTGCGGTGGTGCTGTCGCCGGCGCTGTTTCTGTATGTCGCGATCGTGGTCGTCTTCGACGTGCTGTTCGTCTATGGTATCGGCTGGGCGATGCGGATGGACCCCCGCGTACTGACCATCGCGCAGGTGGCGGCGAAGTCGGGTCCGGCGATGGTGCTGCCGCTGGCCGAGACGCTGGGGAGCCGCCACCTCGTCCTCGCCGGCCTGATCGTCGCCATGCTCGGATATGCACTCGGAAACTATGCCGGCTTCGCCGTGGCGCAGATCGTCCGGCTGATGCTGGGAGGATGACGGATCGATGCGATACGTATGCTGGATTCTGGCGTGCCTCGCCGCCGCCGGATGCGCCCCGCCGAAGACGGAGCGCCCGCCCAACGTCCTGTTCATCGCCGTGGACGACCTGCGGCCCGAGCTGGGCGCGTACGGGAATACGGTGATCCACACGCCGAACATCGACCGCCTGGCCGCCGGCGGCGCGACGTTCCTGCAGGCGCATGTCCAGCAGGCTGTCTGCAGCCCTTCCCGATCCAGCCTCATGACGGGGCTCCGGCCGGACTCGATCCGGATCTGGGATCTATGGACGCACTTCCGAACCACCGTACCGGATGTGGTCACGCTCCCGCAGCAGTTCCGGGCGAACGGCTATCATGCCGCGGCGATCGGGAAGATCTACCACAACATCTTCCCTGACACGCTCTCGTGGAGCGAGCCCAAGCTGTACGTGCCGGGCTTTCCGTTCGACCCCGATGCCGTCTACCGGCACCCGGACAACGTGGCGATCCAGGAGGCGCGCAAGGCGGAAATCCTCGCCGCCGGCCGGCAGGATCGGCACGTCGACGTATTCGGGGAGTGGTACCTGAAAGCCGGCGCGACCGAGCGCGTCGAGCTCCCCGATAACGTCTATTACGACGGCGCGCAAACCGACATGGCCCTCGAAAAACTCGGGGAGCTGGCCGGGCGCGATCAGCCGTTTTTCTTCGGCATCGGCTACTACCGGCCGCACCTGCCCTTCAACGCGCCGGCGAAATACTGGGACCTGTACGACCCCGCCGACATCCCCCTCGCCGAAAACCCCGAGCCGCCGCGCGGCGCTCCGATCATGGCCATCAATACCCAGCGCGAACTGTGGGGCTATTCGGATTTCAAGCACGTCGTCCACCCCTCCGTGGGCACGCTCTCCGAAGCGGAAAAGCGGCACCTGAAACACGGCTATTACGCGTCGGTGAGCTATGTGGACGCCCAGATCGGCCGGCTGCTGGATCGACTCGATGAGCTGGGGCTGGCAGAAAATACCGTCGTGGTGCTCTGGGGCGATCACGGGTGGAAGCTCGGGGAGCACAACAGCTGGGGCAAGATGACGAACTACGAGGTGGATACCCGCGCCCCGCTCATCTTCCGCGGCCCCGGCGTGCCGGCCGGCCTGAAACTTGCTCAACTGGTGGAGTTCGTCGACATCTACCCCACGCTCTGCGAACTGGCCGGCGTGCCCGCGCCGCCGGATCTCCAGGGCGTCAGCGCGGTGCCGCTCCTCCGCGAACCGACGCGGGCGTGGAAGCCGGCGGTTTTCAGCCAGTTTCTCCGGGAAGGCATCTGGACGGCGCCCGACGGGGTCGAGTACATGGGCTACAGCGTCCGCACCGACCGGTATCGCTATGTCGCCTGGATGAACTGGGCGACGAAGGCGTTTGTCGCCTACGAACTGTACGACCATGACGCCGATCCGGGAGAAAACGTCAATGTCGCCGATGAGCCGGCCTACGCCGACGCGCGCGCCCGCCTCGAGGTCCTGCGCTCGGCCGGCTGGCGTGCCGCGCTCCCGTAACGGCCCCGCTCCGGCACGACCGCCCAGTGATCTCGTCCACGTATCGGATACCCGCATGCGCTACGCCGCTACCCTGCTACTCCTGAGCGCCTCGATGCTCGCCTGCAACGAACCGCCGCTGTATGCCACGCGCGCGGAAGATGCGTTGCGCGCACGGGGCATGTCGCCCACCCTGATCGAGCACTTCATCGATCGCCATCCGCTGGAACCCGACGAAGCGCGCGAACTGGCCGGCGTCGACGATGCGGCGGTGCTGCATCTCCTCGGCGCCAATGTCGGCACCCCCGAAGACATCCTCCGGACGCTCGCTGCGCATCCCGATCCCGAGGTGCGCTCCGGCGTGGCCTCGAACCCGGCGGCGCCGGTGGAACTGCTCGTGGCGCTTCGGGAGCAGGGGCACCGCAGCGTGTACCACGGTCTGGCCGGCAACGCCGGGATGCCGGCGGAGGTGCTCCGCGCCCTGTTCGACGACGAGGCCGCCGCCTGGAGCGCGTTTGCGAGCAACCCGGCGCTTCCGGACGATCTCAAGCTCCTGATCGCCCGGGAGGGCGACGCGCAGGCGCTGTATGCGATGAGCCTCAACCCGCAGCTGGCGCCCGAGGTGCTCGCGACGCTGCACGAGCGGGGCGACGAAAGCGTGCGGTCCAACCTGGAACAACGGGTGGCGTGGGGATGGGATTGAACGAGGTGCCTGGCCGCCAGGCATTTACGTGTTACGGAACGGTAAAAGGGTAGGCCGGCGGTGCGTCCGGCATGCAACCGGCACGTGCGGGTAGGGTTCAGTGCTCAACGATACCCCCTCCACCAGCAGAGCACGACCATGTCGCTTCGAATCAACAGCATCGTCCCGGATTTCACCGCTGAAACGACCCACGGCACCATTCGCTTTCACGAATGGCTCGGGGACAGCTGGGGCATCCTGTTTTCCCACCCGAAAGACTTCACCCCGGTCTGCACCACCGAACTGGGCTCCATGGCCGGCCTCGAGCCGGAATTCAAAAAGCGGAACTGCAAGATCATCGGTCTCAGCGTAGACCCCGTCGAGAACCACAAGGCGTGGGCGGCCGATATCGAGGAAACGCAGGGGCACGCGGTCAACTACCCGATGATCGGGGATCGCGATCTGGCGGTGGCCAAGCTGTTCGATATGCTGCCGGCCGACGAGCCGGGCACTTCCGAGGGTCGTACGCCGGTTACCAACCAGACCGTTCGCACCGTATTTATCATCGGACCCGATAAAAAGGTCAAGATGATGATGACCTACCCGATGACCACGGGCCGCAATTTCCACGAAATCCTGCGGACACTGGATTCGCTTCAGCTGACGGCCAAATACCCGGTGTCCACGCCGGCGAACTGGAATCCGGGCGACGACATCATCGTGTCGACGGCGGTGCCCAACGAGGAGGCCGAGCAGAAATTCGACGGGTTCAAGGTCCACAAACCCTACCTCCGGACGGCGAAGCAGCCGAAATGACCGTCGGGCGCAAACAGGGCATCCGGCGGATGCCCTGTTTGACGCGCCCGGTTGCTCTTGTGCGATGCCTGGCGCATACTGTACCAGGTATTCGTGAACCTTACGTCTCTGTCCGTCCATGTTGACCAACTTTCTGACCCTTGCGCTTCGGAGCCTCTGGCGGTACCGCGGCTATACGTTGATCCATGTCGCGGGCCTTTCGATCGGCATGGCCGCCGGCCTGCTGATCCTGCTCTTCATCCGCGACGAATTCGGGTACGACGCCTATCACGAGGGCGCGGACCAGGTCTATCGCGTCACGCAGGAGGTCCGCAGCGAGACCGGTGAGGCCGGCGTGCATGGCGTGTTGGTCGATCCGCCCGTCGCCCCACTGCTCAAGGAGGCCTTTCCTGAAGTGCTGTACGCCGCGCGCCTGACGCCGGTGGGGCCCTCGCTGCGCCGTGGCGACCAGTATGTTTCGAGCGGCGACTGCTACTGGGCCGATCCCGATCTCTTCGACATCCTGAGCGTGCCGTTCGTCGCCGGCGACCCGAAGACGGCCCTCGTCGAGCCCTTTTCGCTTGTTCTGAGCGCATCGAAAGCCCGCGCGCTTTTCGGCGACGCCGGGGCGCTCGGGCAGACGGTGATCGTGAATGACCGGGATGCGTGGACGGTGACCGGAGTCTTTGAGGACCTTCCCCGCAATACCCACCTGCCGATCGATGTGCTGGGTTCGATGACGACGATGGAGCGGTGGTTCGGCCAGCTCGGCTGGGGGAGTCCGAATTACGCCACCTATATCCGGCTGGCGGACGGCGCGTCGGCGGCGGCGCTGGCGGACAAGCTGCCGGCGTTTCTGGAGCGCCACCTGGGGCAGGATGCCGCGTCCTCGCGCCTTCACCTGCAACCGCTGCGCGACATCCACCTGCGCTCGCATCTGGTGGGCGAACTCGGTGCGAACGGCGACATCCGGGGGGTCTATCTGTTTGGCGCCGTCGGACTCTTCATCCTCGTCATCGCCTCGATCAATTTTACCAACCTGTCGACGGCGCGTGCGAGCCGGCGGGCGCGCGAGGTGGGCGTTCGCAAGGCGTCCGGCGCCGGCAGGCCGGCGTTGATGTATCAGTTCCTGAGCGAGTCCGTGCTGCTGGCCCTGATCAGCCTGGCCGTTTCGATCGGGATGGTCGGTCTGGCGATGCCGTTCTTTAATGCGTTTACCGGAAAAGAACTCGCCGTTTTCGGTAACGATTCGGTCGGCTACATCGCACTCTATCTGGGGCTTGCGCTCGCGGTTGGGATCGCCGCCGGCAGCTATCCCGCCTTCTACCTGTCCGGCTTCAAACCCATCGCCGCCCTGAAAGGCCGGCTGGATCGGGGAGGTGCGTCCGGACTGCGCGCCGCGCTGGTGACGGTGCAATTCGTGATCGCCATCGTGCTCCTGATGAGCACGCAGACCGTGTACCGGCAGTTGACGTTCATCAGCGAAGTCGACCCCGGTTATCGGCGCGAAAACGTGCTCATCCTGCCCGTCCTCTGGGACGAAATGGAACAGTTCGAGCCGATTCGGAACCGCCTCGAGGCGCATCCGGATATCGTGGCCGTGGCGCAGTCCAACCCCGTGCCGTCGGAGCGCCTCTCGTTCACGGTGGAAGCGACAGTGGCCCCCGCGATGACGACGGTCTATCCCGTGTTCGTCGACGCCCGCTTTTTCCCGGCGTATGGGATCGATCTCGTGGCCGGCCGCAACTTTTCCGACGAGCTGGCGAGCGAGTCGGCCACCGGGTTCATCCTCAACGAATCCGCCGTTCGTCGGCTCGGATGGGCGTCGCCGCAGGATGCCGTCGGGGCGCCGATGAAGGTGGGGGGATGGGGAGGATCGGTGCTCGGGGTGGTGCCAGACGTCCATTTCGAGTCGCTGCACCAGGCCATCGCACCGATGGTGTACTACATGGATCCGCGCAACTACCGGAAGGTGTCGGTCCGGATGCGCGCCGGCGCCGACCTGCCGGCCGTCGTCGCGTTACTGGAGCAGGAGTGGCAGCGTTACGAACCGGGCCAGCCGCTCGACTACGCGTTGCTCGACGACCAGATGCGGGCCGTATATCTTCCCGAACGCCGGCTCGGACAGCTGGTGGCGGGTTTTTCGGTCCTGGCGTTTTTTATCACCGGCCTGGGTCTGTTCGCGATGGCCGTCCATACGGTCGAGCGGCGCACGAAGGAGGTCGGCATCCGCAAGGCACTCGGGGCTTCGGCCGGCGCCATCGTGCTTCTGCTCGCCCGCGAGAACCTGCGTGTGGCCCTCGTGGCGTGCCTGATCGCCGCACCGATCGCCATGATGCTCATGCAGCGATGGCTCGACGGGTTTGCGTACCACGCCGATTTTTCGGTGTGGACGCTGCTCACGTCCGCCGCGATCACGGTCGCCGTGGCCATCCTGACCATTGGCTACCAGACACTTCGCGCGGCCCAGTCGGATCCGGTCGAAAGTTTGCGTTATGAATAGCCGGGAACGGAGCGCCGGCGCCGGCGTGAAGACGTCTAACCGGTCAGTATGATGGCCGTTGGGTAATCGTCCAAAAACGAAGGATGTCATGCGATCGACCTTCGCCGCACTCCTCATTGTTCTGGTTGCAGGCTGCGACAGCGCGGGACCGGGCGCGCCGGCGGACCGGATCGATGCGCGCGCCATCGCCGATACCACCCTGTTCACGGACGATGCACCGCTCGTCGTCGATCTGGCCTCGTTTTTTACCTCGACCGCCGGCAAGGAGATCGTCTACGATGCGCGCGTCGAGGGCGATGCGGTCCAGATCGAGCGGGCCTACGACAAGCTCACGATCTCCCCGGTGACGGATGGCGCCTCGACGATCCGGCTGACGGCGGACAGCCCGACGGCGGAACCCGTCGAGGCCACGTTCCAGGTCGAAGTCGCCTGCGCGACGAGCCGCGATGCCGGCAAGGTGCGTTATTTCCCGATCGAGGTGGGGGCGACGTGGAAATACGATTACCTGTTCCGGGATTACCGCGTTGCCAGCTCGCAAAACCTTGAGATTGCCGGCAACCTGATCTGGACGGTGACGAGGCAGCTTGAGACCTGCCGCTACACGGATTTTCTGATCCATGAGCGCTTTGGAGGCGGTCGGCAGGAATGGAGTCGGGGGAGTCCTCGTGAGGCTGAACCCGTGCAGCCCGAAAACTGGGAACGGCTGCTTCGTGTGCGCGCCGTCGGCGATAGCATGTATATCGACCGCTACACCGACGGCACATTTCCGTATCTGAGCGCGCTACCCTGGTCGGCGCCGGCCGGCGCGCCGGCCACCCTCGATGAGGAGGCGCGTCTCCCGTGTGATCGTGCCGTGTGCCCCACGGTTGCTTATCGATTCGATGAGGGTCTCGGGCTCTCGCGTCTGGAGTATGGCATCACCTCGGGTGGATTGTATACCGTCAAAATCACCCTGAAACCCTGATTCGTCAGGCTTACATGCAACGTATCTATCTGGTAGGGTATGCCGCGTTGCTGGTGCTTGCTTGGGCCGGCTGCGATGCGTTCACGTCGGATGCCCCTGATGCCATTGAACTGAAACGAGCGCCGGCCGACACGACGCTGCGGACAGAC
>JAWKNW010000039.1 GCA_041391505.1 Rhodothermales bacterium | reverse complement strand
TCATGGAAGCCGACCCCCGGCAGCTGCAGGCGCGGATCGACAGCTTCGATGCCGTCACGGCCAGCTACCTGAATGCCCTGAACGTGCTGGACGGGTTGCTGCACGGCAGCGACCAGTGGAGCCGGACGCTGGAAAAGATCTCCCGCGAGACGTCCGAAGTCGGGAGCATCTGGATCGACAGCTGGCGTCCGAACGGGCAGATGCTGGAAATCAGCGGCAACGCGACGTCGCGCGACCGGATCGTGCAGCTGGCGCAACGCATCGACGGCAACATCGAGGCGCAGGTCTTCTCCGAGATTCGGGAGGCGCCCGTGTTCACCTTCCGCATGCGCGTGCCGATCGTCATCGAACTGCCGGAAGCCGCGAAATATCTGCGCGAGCAAGTCAACCATCTCGAAGAACCGACCGCCCAGTGAGCGCGTCGTTTCTCCACGTCCATCGTTCACCGATCGTTGTAGAGCATGTCGAAAGTCGGTTATAGTATCCTCGTCATGGCGGCCATCTGGCTGATCGTTATCGGTTTTGGTGTGTACGTCATGCGCGCGAAAGGCGAGGAGCTGGATCAGGTCATGCGCGCCGAAAAGGTGGCCCGGCTGAAGAAGGCCGAGCTGGAGCAGCTGTTCCTCACCGAGACCCAGTCTCGCGAGTCCGCGCGCGATGCGACGCGGCGGTGGTTCGCGCGCTACAAGATCATCCCGGAGGAACTCAAGAGCCCGGACGTGATCGGGTATCTGAACGGCCTCACGACCGCCGGCTTCAAGAACTTCGACGTGACGGCGACCGGCACGAAAGAGGATCCGAATATCAGCTACCACACCTTCACGGTGGACGGGCGCGGGTATTTTAGCAGCCTCTACAAGTTCATCTGGAGCATCGAGAACAACCGCAACTTTTATCGAATTGAGAATCTCAGCCTCGATCATATCGATCTGGTGACGGAGAACAAGGAGAAGGGGAAGCCGCAGCTCCAGGTGATGGTCTCCTTCCGGATGTCGTTGAACGCCTATTTCTCCGGCACGGAAGGGGTGAGCGCCCCGGAAGATCTTTTTGCCGACATGCTCGAGGGGCAGTCGCTGCCCGTGGGCTGGTCGGGGCAGCTTCCTCCGGTTCCGAAAGATATTTTGCCGGATGAATCGCCGGCGGTCAACCCGTTTTATCCAGGTATTCTGGATCAAATTCCGCCGAATACCGACGGCTACCTGGAAATCGAAGATCCTGGCACGCAGTTGGTTTCTATCGTGGGTGGAAAGGCCGTGTTCAAGGACAAGGATGGATATCGTCAGCTCGGTGTCGGCGACCCCGTATACCTCGGCGCGATCACCGATATCGATCCCGTGGAAGGGCGCGTATCGGCCCGCTTGAACAAGGGTGGAATCATTGATAATATCGATCTGACACTCGATACGCAGCAGGGTTACCGGCAGGCGATCGGAGGAACACTCCTAGCACCGACCGGTAATCGGTAAGGTTTTTGATAGGGTCCTGAAAGCATCTAATTATTTGTCCGGGGATAACGCTTCTTGCGGCGGTAGGTAGCTGCCTCCAGCCGCACGGCTCTTGGCATCTCGAGCACCGGCATCTCCCTGACGTGTGATATTAGGAGAGCATGATGAATTGGATTACCCCAACTGCGGTCCGCACTCGGCCGGCTTATTGGCTCACTGTACTACTTTTTCTGGGGATGACGGCCGTTACCACGGCGCAGGCGCAGGATCGCCCACCGCGGCAGATCCGTACCTACGTTCCTCCCGATCAACTCGTGTCGTTCCTTCCGTCGACGCCGTTCGATCAGTTCCTGGAGTTTATCAATCCGGTGTTCGACCGGGTGACCGGGAAGCAGGTGATCGACCCGGAAGGGCGCTCCGAACCGATCGGCGTCACGATCACCAACCTGCAGTTTTTCGACGCGCTGGAGTTTGTGCTCGAACTGAAGGGGCTGACGTATCGCGAGACCGATCGCTACTTCATTATCCAGGCGGCCCAGGCGACGCCGCTCGTCATGAATGCCGACCAGGCCGCCGGCCGGCCGGTCGATCCGGCGGTGACGCAGGTCGTTCCGGCGACCGCCGGCACGCGTGAAGTCCAGATCAACGCCGTGTTGTTCGACGCCAACCTCACGAAGTCGCTCGAACTCGGTATCGACTGGAGCGTGTGGTTCGGTCCGCAGGCCAGCCGCGGCGGCGGCAGCGGGGGCGCCGGCGGCGGTTCCTTTGGCGGGGGCTCGGGCAATACGAACAACGGCAACCAGGACATCCCGCGCATTTTCATCAATACCGAGAATGTCTTCAGCAGCGTCGACAACTACATCATCGGGCCGGACCGGGTCAGTTTCTCTGGCCTCACCCAGTTGATCCGCGCGTTTGAACAGGAAGGCCTCGGCGAGACGATCGCCAGCCCGACCGTGACGGTCCAGAGCGGCCAGAAGGGCAATATCCAGATAGGTAGCGACGTGCCCGTGCAGCAGCGCGACTTCGCCGGCAACACGATCACGCAGTTCTTCTCGACGGGTATCATCATCGACGTGACGCCGACCGTGATCCGGGAGACCGTAAGCGACTCGCTCGGCACCGAGGTGATCGAGTTCATTCACCTCGACGTCGCCGTCGAAAACTCGAACAGCTCGCCGTCGGAAGCCGGCATCGTGATCGCGCGAAACCGCGCCGACACGCAGGTGCTGCTGCTCGATGGCGAGCAGACGGTCATCGGCGGGCTCTATACGACGCAGAAAACGATCACCCGCCGCGGCGTTCCGATCCTGAAGGATCTCCCGCCATGGTTCTTCGGGCTGCGTTATCTGTTCGGGTACAACCGGACCGACAAGACGCAGCGCGAACTCCTGATCATCATCCAGGCGCGCCTGCTCGACCAGCTCGACGTCCGCACCCAGCGTCCGTTCCCGGATCAGCTGCTCGAACGCCGCCGCCGTCAGCTGGAAGAGGATGTTCGCCGGCTCGACGCCTCGAAGGCGCGCAAAGTGACCTATCCGGATAACAACTAGGAACGTTCGGAACGTTTGGTCTTATCACGGGCAGCACGCAGCAGCGTGCTGCCCTTTTTTTGTCCCCGCCCGTTTCCATGATCCCCACCTGGCTCACCGATAGCGTTACGTGCGACCTGGATCGCGCCCTGCACTATACGATGCTGTGGGGGCTGGAGGCCGTCGAGTTGCGCGCCGTGGGCAAACATTGCGAGCGCGTGCCGTTTGTCAACGAGGCGCGGCTCCGCCGCCGGCTCGAGGAAAACGAACTGCCGGTGGCCGCCATCGATCCGGGCCTCTTTCTGGGGCCGGCGGAGGATCGGGCGGGATGGATGAACGAGATCGCCTCGCTGGACGACACGCTGGCCTTTTGCACCCGCATCGGCTGCACGCGCCTGATCGTGTCGTCGTTTGCTTCGTCGCCGGAGCACGCCGCCACGGCGGCCGATGCGCTTCGCCGCGCGGCCGACCGGTCCGCGCGCGCCGGCGTCGACCTGATCGTGTTTCACGAGGCCGACACCTGCGCGCCCCATGCCCAGGCGCTGGCGGAGCTGCTGGATCGGGTCGATCATCCGGCCGTACGGGCCGGGTGGGATCCCGCGTCGGCCGTGATGCAGGGAGACGATCCGGCGGACGGCCTGCCTCGGCTGGCGAACCGGCTGGGTTTTGTCCGCTGCGCCGACGCCCTGCCGGCGAAACAGTCCTGGCGGCCGGCCTCGTTCGGGGAGGGCGCGGTGGACTGGGGCGCCCGGCTTCGGGAGCTGCGCGACATCGGATACGCCGGGCCGCTCAGCCTGTGCGTCCAGGTCGAGCCCAAGCCGAAAGAAGGCCTTCGCGCCGCCACGCGCCTCCATGAACTGATCCGGCAAACCGCCGCACGACCTTCCGACCACCTGGCAACCTGAACGATGGCAATCACCCGCGAAGACGTACGATACATGGCGGCGCTGGCCCGGCTGCGCTTCACCCCCGAGGAAGAGGCGCGCATGGTCGAGGACCTGGAGGCGGTTCTCGGTTACATGGCGAAGCTGAACGAGCTGGACACCGATGGGGTGCCCCCGATGTCGCATGTGATCGACCTGTACAATGTGGAGCGGGAGGATGCCGCGCAGCAGCGGATCAGCCATGCGGAGGCGCTCAAGAATGCACCTGATGCGGACGGCACGTATTTTCGAGTCCCGAAAGTCATCGAATGAGCCGTCCCACCGCCTCGCCGGCGGCTCTCCATCCCTGAATACATGGCATCCCACAAGAAGAAAAAATCGACCGCCGGCGCGGCGTCGAAATCCAGCCCGGTGACGCCGGCGGCAGGAAGTCTGGCCGGACCCTTCCAGCGCCCGCTCTACCAGCACGCGATGGCGATAGGGCTCCTCGTCGCGCTCTCCTTTACGTTTTTCGGCGCGATCCATTTCTCGGGCAAGTCGCTGATCGCCTACGATACGGTCAGCTGGCGCGCCATGGCGCAGTCGATGATTTCGTACGAGGAGGCGACGGGCGACGAGGCGCTGTGGGCCACGAACGCGTTCGCCGGCATGCCGGGCTATTTGATATCGACCCCCGAAGGCGCCCCGCAGGTGGACGACATCCCGCGGCTCCTGCGCGGGGTGATCTGGCCCTCGTCGCATCTCATCGTCATGCTCGTCGGCGCCTATCTCCTCGCGTTTTTTCTAACGGGCAGCGTCTGGAGTTCGGTATTCGGCGCCGTCGCCTACGGTCTGACGACCTACATGCCCGTCATTCTCGCCGCCGGTCATAACTCCAAGTTTATCGCCCTGGCCTTCGCGCCCTGGCTGGTGCTAGCCTTTGCCTACGCCTTGAAGCGCCCCGGCCTGCTGGGCGGGCTGCTGTTCGCGATAGCGCTCGCGGTCAACCTCCGCGCCGGGCACGTCCAGATCACCTATTACGCGGTCTGGGTGATCGGCATCTGGTGGGTGGTGGAAGGGGTGAGCGCCCTGCGATCGGCCGATCGGGCCGGCTTTCTCAAATCGACGGGTTGGCTCGCGCTTGGCGGCGTGCTCGGTATCCTCATGGTCGCGCATCCCTACCTCGCGATCTCGGAATACAAGAACTACACGATCCGGGGCGCGGAAGTCGGCGGCGAGCCGGGCACGATGGACTGGACGTACGCGATGGGGTGGAGCCAGGGTGTCGGCGAGCTGCTGACGCTGCTCGTGGCGCACGCCTTTGGCGGCTCCGCGGCGTACTGGGGCCCGAAGGGTTCGACGGGCGGTCCGCATTACGTGGGCGGCCTCGTGATCGCCCTCGCGATCCTCGCGATCTGGCGCTACCGCGACCGCAAGGTGCTCGCGCTCGGCATCGCCGCGCTGGTGATGACGCTGTTTTCGCTGGGCGAACACTTTTCGCTGCTCAACCGGTTGATGTTCGATCATTTCCCGATGTTCGATGCGTTCCGGGTGCCGGAGACCTGGCTGAGCATCGTGGCGCTGGTGCTGGCGGCGCTCGCCGCGATCGGACTGCACGGGGTGATGACGGAGGAAACCGACGCGACGCCGATCTGGAAGACGCCGGCGTTTATCGTGTTCGGATCGGTCATCCTGTTCCTCGTCGTCCTGCTCGGCGGGAAGGCGTCGCTTTTTTCGTTCGAGCGGCCGGGCGAATACGAGATGGCCGTGCAGCAGATCGCCTCGGGCAACAACGTGTCGCCGTCGGACCCCCGCGTCGTTCAGGCGGCGCGCCAGTATCTGACGAATGCCAGTCAGGAGCGGCGCGACATGTTCGGCGAAGACGCCGTGCGGTCGCTGATCTTCCTGGTGCTGGGGATGGGCGCCATCGTGCTGGTTCGCCGCGGGACGATTCCCGCCGGCGTCGGGGCATTCCTCTTTGCCGCGCTCGTCGTGGTCGATCTCTGGGGGGTGGACCGGCGTTATCTCAACAGCGAGATCCTGGTCGATGCCGCTTCGTCGCAGGATCAGATCCAGACCTACGATTTTGACCGGTACCTCATCGACCAGGTCGCGCAGGCCGGCGGGCCGGGGCACTTCCGCGTGCTCTCGCTCGAAGGCCGGCACCCGTCCGTCACGGCTCGTCCTTCGTTCCATTACGAGTCGCTCGGCGGCTACCACGGCGCGAAGCTCCGGCTGTATCAGGATTATCTCGAACACCTCCTGTTCGATCCATCGACGGGCATCCCGAACCCGAACGCGCTCGACCTGCTGGGTGTGAAGTACGTGGTCGCCGGCAGTCCGGTGCCGGGTCTTCAGCCCGTATACACCGGCGATCAGACTGGCTATCGGGTGTTCGAGAAGGTGGATGTCGAGCCGCGCGCGCATTTCGTCGGCGAGGTGGAGGTGATGCAGGATTACCAGCAGATCTGGGATCGGCTGCGGAGCGCGTCGTTCGATGTGGGAAAGACGGCCATCGTGGAGACGCCGCTGGATCTCGCGCCGGCACCGATTGACTCGAACGCCGTGGCGCGTGTCGACCTCGAGGTATTTTCGCCCCGGGAGATCCGGTGGTCGGTCGAGACGGACGCCCCGCGTTTGCTCGTCGTCAGCGAGGTCTATTACCCGGCCGGATGGACGGCCACGATCGACGGGGTCGAGGCGCCCATCGAGAAGGTGGATTATCTCATCCGGGGCGTCGTCGTGCCGGCGGGGGCGCATACCGTCGAGATGCGCTTCGATCCCTCCAGCGTGCGGCTGGGGTACACGCTGTCGCTCATCGCGACGCTGCTGACCTATGGCGGCGTGCTGGCGCTGCTCGGGCTGGGGTACGTACGGACCAGGCGTTGATGCGCGTGCGGAGCGTCCTTTACATCGCCTATTATTTCCCCCCTTCCGGCGGGTCGGGGGTGCAGCGGACGCTCAAATTCGTCAAGTATCTCCCGGCAAGCGGCTGGTCGCCGCGGGTGCTCACCGTCGCTCCGGAGTCCGCCGCCTATCCGGATCTGGACCCCGCGATGGCCGGCGAGGTGCCGGCCAGCATCGACGTGATCCGTACCGGGGCGTGGGATCCGTATTCCTGGTACGGGGCGTTGAGCGGCAAGTCGAAATCGGATGCCGTGACGGTGGGCTTCCTGTCCGACAAGCCGCCCGGCAGGGTGGAGCGGCTCGCCCGCTGGGTGCGCGCCAACCTGTTCATCCCCGACGCCCGGGTGGGGTGGGTGCCCTACGCCACGCGCGCCGGCGCCGCCGCGATCGCGGCGCACCGCCCGGATGTGCTGCTGACGACGGGCCCGCCGCACTCGACGCACCTCATCGGCCGCGCGCTGCATCGGCGTTTCGGCATCCCGTGGGTGGCCGACTTCCGCGACCCGTGGACCGACATCGACTACCTCGACGCGCTGCCGATGTCGGCCTGGGCGAGCCGGCGCAACCGCGCGCTCGAACAATCGGTGCTGGACGAGGCGCAGTGCGTCGTCACGGTGAGCCCCGCCGTCCAGCGCGCCTTCGCGGCGCGGACGGCGACGCCGTGCGTCAACATCTACAACGGCTACGACGAGGCCGACTTCGATCAGGAGCCGTTTCCCGACACCGGTCGGTTCGTCATCACGCATGTCGGCAACATGAACGCCGACCGCAACCCGCATGCGTTGTGGCGGGCGCTCGCGGCGCTGCAGAATCCTGACGTGGAAGTCCGGCTCGTCGGCAACGTGGACGCGCGCGTCCGGGAGGAGGTGAGCCGGCTTGGCTTGGATGGGCAGGTCGTTTATCTGCCCTACATGCCGCATCGCGAGGCCGTCCGGCACGTGGTGTCGTCGCAGGTCCTGCTGCTGGCCGTAAACCGCGTGCGCGCCGCCAACGACATCATTCCGGGCAAGGTGTTTGAGTATCTGGCGTCGCAGCGTCCGGTGCTGGTGCTGGGGCCGCCGGACGGCGAGACGGCGCAAATCGTCCTGGACGCCGGCGCCGGCGCGGCGTGCGACTACGAGGACGTCGCCGGCGTGACGACTAGTCTACAGCGCTGGGTCGCTGCCTGGCGAGACGGGACGCCGGCGCGCGGCGCCACGGCGGAGGCGGCGGCGCGTTACAGCCGGCGCGCCCAGGCCGGCGAGCTGGCCGACCTGCTGACCCGCCTTTCCATGCCCCGCTAACGACTGTAACCCCATCCTCCATGCCACATCGTCGACTGGTGACCGTAGTCGGGGCGCGCCCGCAGTTCGTGAAGGCGGCGATGGTCAGTCGCGCCCTTGCGCGGGCCGGCATCGCCGAGCGCGTCATCCATTCCGGGCAGCACTACGACGCCGCCATGAGCCAGGTGTTTTTCGAGGAGCTGGACGTGCCGCGGCCCGACTACGACCTCGGGGTCGGGTCCGGATCGCATGCGGCGCAGACGGGGCGCATCATGGAGCGGCTCGAAGAGGTGCTGCGCTCGTTCCGGGGCCCGCTTGCCATCCAGGTGTACGGCGATACGAATACCACGCTGGCCGGCGCGATCGTCGCCGCGAAACTCGGGCACCCGATCGTCCATGTCGAAGCCGGCTTGCGGTCGTTCAACCGCGCCATGCCCGAGGAGATCAACCGCATCGTGACGGATCGGCTTTCCACGCTGCTGTGTTGCCCCACCGAAAATGCCGTGCGGCATCTGGCCAGCGAGGGCATGGTGGAGGGGGTGCACCTCACCGGGGATGTGATGTACGACGCGACCCGGCATTTTGCGGCCCGGGCGGACGAGCGCGTGGACCTGGAGCGCCTCATCCCGTTTGCGCCGGGCGAGTATGTCGTGGCGACCGTGCACCGGGCGGAGAATACGGACGACGCGCCCACGCTGAAACGGATCTTTGCCGGCCTCGGGCGGCTCGGGGTGCCGGTCGTGATGCCGCTGCATCCGCGGACGCGGGCCCGCCTGGGCGATTTTGTGCCCCCGGAGACCGTCCTGATGATCGATCCGCTCGGCTATCTGGCCATGCTCAAGCTGCTCTCGCACGCGCAGGCCGTGTTTACCGACTCTGGCGGCCTCCAGAAGGAAGCCTTCTGGCTGCAAGTCCCGTGCGTGACGCTGCGGCGCGAGACCGAATGGACGGAGACCCTCGCCGGCGGATGGAATCAGCTCGTCGGGTCCGATCCGGCCGCCATCCGGGAGGCCTACCAGGGGATCACCGACGCCGGCAAGGCCCCGCGTCACGCTTTCTTCGCGGGGCCGACCGAATCGGCATCCAACGCCGTGGCCCGCCATATCGGCGACCTGCTGCGGGGATGATCAGTCGGTGGACGTCGGCGGCGGGGTCTCGGCCTCGGGCGTCGACAGCTCCCAGCCCATGTTGATGTCGATCCCGGGCAGCGCCGCGCGTAGCCGGTCCGCGCCTTCGGCGGTGACCCCGGATTGCCAGAGGTAGAGCGCCTTGAGGTTTTTGAGCGGTTCGAGGTGGGTCAGGCCGGCGTCCGTCACCCCCGTGCCGTAGAGGTTCAGGTAGCTCAGGTACTGGAGCCCGGACAGGTGCGCGAGGCCGGCGTCGGTGACGGCCGTCTTTTCCAGATGGAGCCGCGACAGGTTGACGAAGGATTCGACGGTGGCGAGGCCGGCGTCCGTCACCTTCGTGTTGCCGAGGTTCAGCCACGCGATCTGTTCGGCGATGGGGCGCAGCAGGTCCATCTGCTCGTCGCCGAACGCGTCGCGGACGTTGATGGCCTGGATCTGCAGGAGGTTGGTTTCGACGGATAGCGGCATCGCCAGGACGCCGAGTTCGGCCAGCTTCGCGAGGGCGTCGGCATCGGCCGGCGGGACCTGGATCGCGAGCGATTCATCCTTCTTCTCGGTGAGGCGGTCGAGGATGGTCTGGATCTTCGCCGGCACCTCGACCTGCGCGACCTTGTGGTCGAACGAAGCGCCGCTGTCGATCCACCACCCGATGAGGTCGATCTGGTCGTCGGTGAGGGGCCGCCGCCCGCTGGGGGGCATGTGGTCGTCGTGGTTTTCGTCGAGCGTGATGCGCCGGAACAGCTCGCTGCCGGCGGCGTCGCCGGCGGCGAGGATGGCGCCGTTCTCACCCCCCTTCATGATGTTTTCCGGCGTCTCGAGGAGCAGTTCGCCCTTGATCTTTCGGGGATTGTGGCAGCTCACGCACCGGGCATCGAGGATGGGGTGGATGATGTCCGGATAAACCGCGGCCTCTTCCAGGTTTTCGATCACGATCTCCGCCTCGGCCTGGTCGCGGGGCGGGATGCCGGCGATGGACCGGAAGGGCTCCGGCATGTAGCTGGTGAGGTAGCCTTCGCCGTGCGTGAGTGTGCCGCCGAAATGGCTCGCCGCGGTCAGAAGGAGGACGGCGGCGAAGAGCGAGGCGCCGTAGACCGTGCGGGAGCGCGGCGCCGGCGTGGGCGCGAGCGTCTTCCGCTTGAAGATATAGGCGACGACGGCCAGCGCGGCCACCCCGATGCCGAGCCATTTGTGCCACCAGATGTCGTCCCCGCCGTAGTCGCCGCTCGCCGCGAGCAGCAGGCCCGCGCACACGGCGCCGACGGCGCTCAGGGCACCCAGGAATAGCGTGAACGACACGGCCGGCTTCAGTTCGGCGAAGCGCTTGCCGCGGGAGAGGTACTCCATCAGAAACGCGAGCAGGAGCAGGCCGATGGGGAGGTGGACGACGAGCGGGTGAAACCGGCCGAAGAAAACGATCCAGTCGGACGGGTTGTCCGGGTCGATGTCGAGCAGGCGCGACACCAGCGGGGTGGGCGATTCGGGGCCGGCGTCGGCTTCCTGAACGAGCCCGGCCGGCGACGCCGCAGGCGACGGGCTGAGGGCGGATGTTGCGAGCGCAATCAGTACCAGTACGACCAGCATGGCTGTCCGACCAGCGCCGGCAAGGAGTCGCGTCTCACGCATAGGGGTGTGCATATTCAGGATCCGAGTGGGTTTAGACGCTCAATAATAAAAAAAAACATAGAAACGACTAGCCCCGCTGATACAAATCCCCTCAACGGGCGTATTCTATGCCCCAATGAAGGCGGCAACCCGGTTCGATGAGGACATATCGCGTTCTATTTGTTTATCTGAGCCCGACTTCGTTCGTGCGCGACGATCTGGAGATGCTGGGCCGGCGCGTCGATCTCGTCCCTTTTCATTTCGATGTGGAGCGCGCCCGTACGTGGCGGGGGTTTCGGAGGTTGTGGCGCGAGCAGCGTCAGTGGCTCGCGCGCGAGATGCCGGGCGCCGACCTCGTTTTCGGCTGGTTCGCCGACTATCACATGGCGAACCCCGTCCTGGCAGGGCTCCGGCACGCCGTCCCCGTCGCCGTGTCGCTCGGCGGCTACGATGCGATCCATCTGCCCGAACTGGGCTACGGCGTCTATCAGAGCCTGTGGCGGGCCCCGCTGGCCCGGTACGTGCTGCGGAACGCCTCGATGCTGCTGCCCGTGGCGGAGGCGCTCATCTGTTCCGAAAACCGGTTCAGCGCCTACCCTGAAACGCGGAGTTTCGGCGTCTGCGCCCAAGCGCCGGACGTGCGAACGCCGCACCGGTTCATGCCCACCGGCTACGTGCCCGAGCGGTGGCCCATCGGCCCGAGCCGGCGTACGCCCTCCGTGACGACGGTGGGCCTCATCGACAGCGAGCAGACGCTGCGGCGAAAGGGCATCGATCTGGTCGTGGATGCGGCGCGCGCCATGCCCGACATCCCGTTCCGGGTGATCGGGGCCTCCGACGCGATGCAGGCGTTCATCCGCGATGGGCTTCGGGCGCCGGCCAACGTGACGGTCGAGGGCCAGATCCCCCGCGAAGCCCTGGTCCACATCTATCAGCAAACGGCCGTCTACCTCCAGCTTTCCCGCGCCGAAGGCATGCCCAACGTCCTGTGCGAGGCCATGCTCTGCGGCTGCATCCCCGTCGCGAGCCGCGTGTTCGGGAATCCCGCGGCCGTCGGGCCGGCCGGCTTCCTCGTCGATGCGCCCGATGCCGGCGCCGTGGCAGGGGCAATACGGAGCGCGCTGGCGGCCGACGACGGGATGCGCGCCGCGGCGCGCCGGCAGATCGAACAGCACTTCCAGCGCAGCCACCGGGAGGCTCGGATGATGGCGGCTTTTGAGGAATTGATCGAAGGGGCATGAAGATCCTGGTCACCAATACCGTCCTGCTGAACGGCGGCGACGCGGCGATCCTGATCGCCATCGTCCGTCAGTTGCGAACCGCCTTCGGCGCGGATGCGCACATCGAAATTTGCGAGGCCAGGCCGGACGCCGCGGCGGCGCTCTATCCGGAATTTATCGTGCGCGAGGCGCTCGTCAACGCCTTCCTGATGCCGGCGCGAGACGGATGGTTGCGCCGCATCTGGGGCGTCATCCGGTTCGCGATGTGGCATCTGGCCCGGCCCCGGGCCTACGCGGCGGCGCGGCTTCACGCCGGCGGCCGGCCGCGCCTGGCGCGGCTGCTCCTGACCCGTCGGCAGCGGGCCGCGTTCGAGGCCTATGCCGGCGCCGACCTCATCGTCAGCACCGGTGGCACGTACCTGGTGGAGCACTACAGCCTCGCCCCGCGCCTCTTCGAGTTCACGATCGCACGCCTGCTGCGCAAGCCCCTCGTGTTCTACACCCAGTCGCTCGGGCCATTCAACCGGCCGGCGCACCGGAAGAAGCTCCGCGCCGTGTTCGACGACGCGCAGCTGGTGCTGCTCCGGGACGAGCAGTCGCTCGGGTATCTCCGCGACATCGGCGTCGCGAACGACCGGGTTCACGTGATGCCGGATGTCGTCTTTGCGCTCCGGGATCCGGATCGCCGGCCGGTGCGGTCGGACGAGGGCCGGCCGCGCGTGGCGGTGTCGGTGCGGTCGTGGCAGCATTTCCGGAACCAGTCGCCGGAGGACGGCATGCGCGGCTACTTGCAGGCCGTCGCGGCTGGGGTCGAGCATCTGGTGACGCGCTACGATGCGGAGGTCGTTTTTTTGTCGACCTGCCAGGGCGTGCCGGCCTACCGGATCGACGATTCCGGGGTCGGACGGCAGGTGGTGGACCTGCTGCCCGCGTCCGTGCGCCCGCGCGTCCGCGTCGACGCCGACTTCCACCGTCCGGAGGCGTTGCTGGAAGCGCTCGCCGGCTTCGATCTCGTCATCGCGACGCGGATGCACATGGCGATCCTGTCGATGCTGGCCGGGACGCCGGTGGCGCCGATCGTCTACGAGTTCAAGACGCGGGAGCTGATGGAGCTGGTGGATTATGCGGCCTGGGCCGGCACGGCTACGACGATGGACATCGACACCCTGCGCGGCGAGGAACTGACGAAGACCATCGACACGCTGCTTGCCCGCCTGCCCGAGGCGCGCCGGATCCTGAGCGATCGGGTCGAGGGGATCCACCGGCATACCGAGCGGGCGGTCGATCTGCTGCGCGCCCTGCCCATCGCAACGGAATGACCCGCCGAGGAACGTACGATGGCTGAGCGACCCCTGCTGCGCATCATCAAACAAAGCGGTCTGTACGCGATCGGCAACGTGGCTGTCAAGCTCAGCGGGTTGCTGCTGGCGCCGTTTTATCTCGATTCGCGCTACCTGTCGCTCTCCGACTACGGCTACCTGGCGCTGCTCATGGCGACGTCCCAGATCGGCATCTTCGTCGTCGGGCTCGGCATCGGCACGGGGCTGCTCAAGTTCATGGCGGATCGGGAGATGGCCGGCGTGCGGGACCGGCTGCCCTTTACGGCGCTCGTCACCACGATCGGCGTGAGCGTGCTCGCCTGGTTCGCCTTTCAGGCGGGGGCCACCGGACTGTCGCGGCTGATCCTCGGCAGCCCGGACCGCAGCCTTATCCTGATGGCGCTGGGCACCTACGTCGTGTTCAAGACGGTCGGCGCCGTTCCGATGATGCTGCTGCGCATCCAGGAGCGCGCCGGCCTCTTCGCCCTCGCGATGGCGCTGGAGATGGGCTTGCTGCTCGGCGGCGTCTATTATTTCCTGGTGGTGCGGCAGGAGGGGCTTTATGGCGTCATGGAGGCCTACATGTGGTCGGCCGGCGCCAGCACGGCCGTGCTGCTCGTCGGGAGCCTGCAGCGCATCCGGTGGCGTTTCGATGGGTCGCTGCTCAAGCCGCTCATCCGGTACGGCTCGCCGCTCGTGATGGTGAGTCTGGCGAGCCTGGTGCTCAACGCCGGCGACCGCTACCTGCTCAACGGCCTCACCGATGCCGAAACGGTGGGGATGTACGACTGGGCGGCCCGCATCAGCGGGGTGCTGAATCTGCTTGTCGTGCAGAGCTTCCAGCTCGCGTTCACCGTCATCGGGTTAAAAACGCTGGGGGATGGGGACCACGGACTGCATCGCCGCACCTTCCGGCATTACACGGTCTGGGCCGGCTGGGCGGTTCTGGCCCTCTCGCTGCTCGCGTACGACGGGACGCTCGTGCTGACGCGGATCGGGGCGGATCCGCATTATCTCGACGCATCCGGACTCGTGCTGCCCCTCGCGTTCGGTTTCTACGTGTATGGCAACTATGTCATCATCACCAATGTCCTCTACGCGGCCTGGAAGACGCCGGTGATCGGTGTGCTGGTCGTGGGGGCGGCGCTGCTCAACATCGTGCTCAATCTGCTCCTCATCCCGGTGGCCGGCTCGATGGGGGCCGCTGTGGCGACGGTGTGCTCGTATGCGGCCCTCGCCGGCGGCGCGTATCGCCGCGCCGAGCGGGAGATGCGCATGGGATATCCGTGGCGCACGTTCGGGCTCACGGTGGGGCTGATCCTGGCGCTGTATGCGGCCGGCGCGCTGACGGCCGACTGGTCGACGGGGATGCGTCTCACCGCGCGGATCGGGCTCATCCTGTCGTACCTTCCCCTGGGCGCCTGGCTCGGGCTGTACTCGCGCGAGGAGCTGCGCGCCGGCTGGGAGGCCCTCCGCGCCCGCCGCAGCGGACGGCCCGCCGCCGGCTCGGAAGGAACGTAGCGCGCTACCGCGCATTTCTACCGTTCATCGGGCGCATGCCGGCGCACCGCTGCCTCACCACACCGACCTCGATGGATCAATCCAAAAAAAAGCTTCCATCGCCCCTGCGCGCATGGCTCGCTCCCCTGACGAGGAGCGAGTTGTTTTCGCGCTCGAACCGCGCGCGGCGGAAGGAAGGGGACCGCTACGAGGCGCCCGCCCATCGGGGGCTGACCATCTCCCTGTGTATTTTCTTTTCGATCCTCCTGTGGTTCTTCAGCTCGCTGGCCGAGACCTACTCGCGCACCTTCGTTTTCGATACCCAGCTCGAAAACCTGCCGGCGGACGAGGCCCTGAGCGCCTTGCCGCCCGCGACCGTCCGCGCCGAGGTCCAGAGCGAAGGCATGCATCTGCTGCGGCTCTTCTACCACCGGCCGACGATCCGGCTGAGCGCCGAGGCCTCCGTGATCGATCTGGATGAGGCCACGCGCGCGAGTCTGCCCGAAGACATCCGCCTGGAAAGCACCTATCCCCGGTATTATCCCCTCGAAAAAGAAAAACGGGAAACGCGCAAGATCCCCATCGCCCTGGATGCCGCGATCGACGTGCCCCCGACGCACGCCCTGCTCGAAGCGCCGACGATCTCCCCGGATTCCGTCGTGGTGTCCGGTCCCGAGAGCCTCATCCAAACGCTGCAATCCTGGCCGACACGCCACGTCGCCTATCCGGATCTGAAGGATTCGCTTTCGGTGCGGGTGGCGCTGGAGGATTCCCTTGTGGGCATCGTCGAACTCGGCATCCGTTCCGTCGCGCTGCGCGCCCGCGCGGCGGAGTTCACGGAGGGGACCCGCGTGCTGGACGTGATGATCGGCGGCGTGCCGTCCACCGCCAAATCGATCCAGCTCGATCCGCCGTCGGTGACGGTGCGGTTTCGGGTGCCGTTGCCGCAGTACGATCTGGCCCAGAAGGCGCCGGATTTCCTCGCGGCCGTTACCTACGACGACATCCGGAGCGACACGACCGGCTACATCATCCCGCGGATCGAGTTGCCGCAGGACATCGTGCTGCTGGACATCGAGGTCGCGCCCTCCCGCGTACGCTACTACGACCTGCTCGTGGATCGCTAGCCCATGCCGCTGCTTACCCGCTGGACATATCGCCTGACGCTCGCGGCGGTGCTGCTGGTGCTGGGCGCCGCCGGCGGCATCTGGCTGATGCGGCAGCCGTCCCTCTTTCTGCCGCGGTTTACCGAGTCGGATATCGAACAGGTCGTCATCACGACCCTGCAGCGCGAGACGCCGGCGGCGTTTCTGGTCACCGGCCGGCTGGATATCACGGCCGACATCACCGAGGCCAATACCAAATACCTGTTTCCCGAGTATTTCGACGAGTCGTTATCGCTCGGGACGACCCGCTCCACCGTCCGGCTGCCCGGCGTGGCCGCCTACGGGATCGACCTGTCCTCGCTTTCTCCCGAGACCATCGCCTTCACGAGCGACAGCGTCCTGGTCATCACCGTCTCCGGCATCCAGATCGAATCCGTCGAGCCGGACCTTGGCGGGATGATGGTGCAGACGGAAGTGGGGTGGGCGCGATTGAGCGCGCGGAGCGGCCGGAACGTCGAACGACGCGCCATCATCGCGGCGCAGGACGCCCTGCGCGAAGAGGCGGTCGCGCACATCGAGCGGTCGGGTCAACCGCTGCTCAATACCGAAATGGCGCTCCAGCGCCTGCTGGTCCCCGCGCTGCAATCCGTGGGCGTTCAGCATCCCCAGGTACGCGTACGCATCGCGCCGACGATCGTCGAACCGCCGCGTTGACCGGCGGCGATCCGGCTTTCAAAAATTATTGAAACTATTGATAGTCGTCTCTCGTTACCGCACAACATGCGCGATCAGGAGGCGGACGTCCCCGGCGAAAGAAGCGAATTGCGCGATGCTGCACGCCATCATGAGACACTCGCGTTTCGACGCACAAGCGGGCTATGTCGACACGCCGGAAGGGATCTTCACGGCGGAGGGGATCTGGTTTCGGGTATCCGAGGCGGATCTGACCGCGTTTGCCGCGCCGGTGCTCGAGCATACCGATCTGGGCCGGCTGATCGCCCAGGCGGTCCGCTGGTGCCTGGCCGGGCAGACGGCCGGCCTGTGGTCGCTGCTGCTTTTCCTGTACCTGACGCCGGCCGCAGCGGCGCTGCCGCTGGCCGTGCTCGTCTTTCTGCTGGTGCAGACCTTCCGCCCCCTCCTGGTTTCCCGCTGGCTCGATCCGGTGCTGAAACTCCTGCAGGCGCTTCCCGCCCAGGCCCTCGCCTACATCGTCGTGCTGAGCCAGTTCGGCGTGCAGGGGGCGTATTCCCAGGTCGTCGTGGGCATCGCCGGCTTTGTGTTGTTCCGCTGGGGGCTCGTCGAGCGCACCGCGGCCCCTGTGCTGCAGCGGCTTACGAAGCGGCTCTATCCGATCCCCATGGCCGATCAGGTGCTGCGGTCGACGATCGTTCGCGCCGCGATGCGGTATCGCGTATCGTTGCCGGAGCTGGACCGTATCGAACGACAGATTCTACAGCATCTCGGAGGCCGATGACGACCGAATTTCCACGTTTTGCCGCCGCCACGCATCTGTTTCTGGTTCGTCATGGCGAGACCGATTTCAACCGGCAGCGGATCGTGCAGGGTCGGGGCGTCGACGTCCCTCTGAACGAAACGGGCCGGCTCCAGGCGGGCGCGCTGGCCAGGCGGGCGGCGACGCTCGAGCTGGACGCGATCTTTGCGAGCACCCTGACGCGGGCCGGCGAAACCGCCGATATCGTCGCCGAGGCCGTCGGCGCGGCGCAGGTGCACCGGTTGTCGGATCTGGAGGAAATGTCGTGGGGCGTGTACGAGGGCCGGCCGCGTTCACCGGAGCTGAAACTCGCCTTCCGGGAGATGCGGGATCGCTGGGGCGCCGGCGAGTACGACTATGCCGTCGAGCAGGGCGAGTCGGTCTACGATGTGCAGCGTCGCGGGCTGGCGGCCATCCACCACATCGTGCAGGCGCATCCCGGGCAGCGGGTGCTCGTCGTCACGCACGGTCGGTTTTTGAGGATCATCCTGGCGTCGTTGCTTCCGGAATACGGGCTGGCGCAGATGGAGAAACTGGATCATCGCAATACGGCGCTCAACCACCTCGTCCTGGTCGACGGTCGGTTCGAGGCGCAGGTGCTGGATTGCGTCGTACACCTGGAAGAGGCGGGCATCCCGCAGGGCGAGTAGTCCGGCCATGCCGTATCCACATGCCAAACGGGCCCGGCCCGCGCAGTGCCATGAAGTCTACGATCAGACAGGACGATAGGTCGGAAACCGGCGTCATGGCCGGGGGAGATCGCTGGGTGGCCGGCCTCGAGGAAGCCATCGACGCCGCGCTCCGCGCGTTGCGCCGGAATCCGTCCGGCTCGCCGGCCATCCATCAGGTGCGCGTGGCGGTGCCGTACATGGATCCGCTGGACTGGCTGCGCGCCCAACCGGAGACGCAGCGGCTGTTCTGGTGCGGGCGCGACGAGTCGGATGCCCGCGCCGCGGTCGGCATCGCGCTCGACGTGCGCCTCGGGGAGGGGGATCCCTATCAGGTCATTCGACGCACGCTGACGCCGCTCCTGCGCGACGCCGACCCTGGCGTCCGCTTTTTCGGGGGGATGCGTTTTGACCTGGATCGCGACGCCGCCGCGGAGTGGGAGGGATTCGGGGCCGGCCGGTTCGTACTGCCGCGCTTCGTCCTGGAGCCGGCCGAGGCCGGCTCGACGCTGGTGTGCAACCTCGTGGTGCCGGCGGACCTCGATCAGCCGGCGGCCATCTGCCAGCAAGCCGCCCGCCTCGCCGAACCGCTGGCGAGCCAGTATGCGCTGCCGGTGCCCATCGCGCGGCAGGATGTGCCGGTGCACGATGCCTGGGCCGCCACCATCGACCGCGCGATCCAGCGTTTTGCGTCGGGCGCGCTCGAAAAAGTGGTGCTCGCCCGGCGTTCGCGGTTCACCTTCGCCGAACGCCTGGACGCCACGCTGCTGCTCCAGCGCCTCCAGGCCGCCACGCCGCATTGCTTCCATTTCCTGTTCCAGTTCGATGCGGACGCCCAGTTTCTGGGGGCGTCGCCCGAGCGGCTGTATCAGCGGGAGGGCCGACGGATCCGGAGCGAGGCCGTGGCCGGCACGCGGCCGCGCGGCGCCTCGCAGGAGCGCGACGCCGAGCTGAAACGGGAGCTGCTCCATAGCGACAAGGACCGCCGCGAGCAGGCCTTCGTGCGGGATAACATTGAAGAGGCGCTGAGGGCCCTCTGTGTCGATGTCCGTGTCGACGACGAACCCCGGTTGATGGAGCTGGCGAAAGGCCGGCACCTGTGCACGCTGATCGAGGGCTCCCTGGCCGATTCGGCCGGCGACGCCGACATCCTCGAACGGCTTCACCCGACGCCCGCCGTGGGCGGCGTCCCCCTCGGCGAGGCCATGCAGGACATCCGGGCCGGCGAGGGATTCGACCGCGGCTGGTATGCCGGGCCGGTCGGCTGGATCGGGCGCGACCGGGCCGAGTTCGCCGTCGGCATCCGCTCCGGGCAGGTCTCGCCCCGCGCCCTCACGCTGTACGCCGGCGCTGGCATCGTTCGTGGCTCGGAGGCGGAGAAGGAGTGGGCCGAAATCGAACACAAGATCAGCGATTTTCTGACCGTACTCGGCCTTGACCTCCGCGACGTCAAATATTAACCAGTTCTGGGCCTATCTCGTCGTCGAGGAACTCGTGCGCTGCGGCGTCGATCATTTTTTTCTCGCGCCGGGGTCGCGCTCGACGCCGCTTGTGGTCGCCATCGCGGAACACCCCCGCGCCACGCACACGATCCATTACGACGAGCGGGGGACGAGCTTCGCCGCGCTCGGGTATGCCCGCGCCACGGGCCGGCCGGCGTGTTGGGTGACGACGTCGGGCTCGGCGCTGGCGAACGGCTTCCCCGCGATCGTCGAAGCCTCCGCCGACCGCGTGCCCATGGTGCTGCTCACCGCCGACCGCCCGCCCGAACTGCGGGACACCGGGGCGAACCAGACGATCGATCAGGTGAAGCTCTTCGGTGGGTATGTCCGGCGCTTCGTCGACCTGCCGGCGCCCACGGTCGACATCGCCCCCGGCTACGTGCTCACCACGATCGACGCCGCCGTGCACGCCGCCCGAACCGGGCCGGTCCATCTCAACGCCATGTTTCGCGAGCCGCTCGCCCCGACGGCGAGCGGGTTCGATGCCGAAGCGTACGGCGGTCCGGTCGCCGGCTGGCGGTCCGGCGAGGCGCCCTTCACGACGTACGAACAGCCGGCTTCCGTGCCGGCCGGCGACACCCGCGCCGAGGCCGTGCTGCGAACGGCGCGGCGGGGGCTGATCCTTGCGGGGCGGCTGCCGTCGACGGCCGCGGCGCAGGCGGTGGCCGCGCTGGCGGCTGCGCGAGGCTGGCCGCTGGTGGCCGACATCGGATCCCAGCTGCGGCTGGATGCCCGGACCACCGGCGCCATCGCGCACGGCGAGATGCTCGTCGGCACGCCGGCTTTCGCCGGGGCGCACGCGCCCGACTGCATCCTGCAGGTGGGCGATCGGCTCACGTCAAAACGCCTTTTTTCGCTGCCGGCGAGCCATCCTGAGGCCGTTCACATCGTCGTGCATCCCTCGGGCGATCGTCTCGATCCGTTGCACGGTGTGAGCCACCGGGTCGAGGCCGATATCGCCGCCTTTTGCACGAGGCTCGCCGCGCAGCCGGCGGACGCGGCGGAAGCCGGCTGGCTGCACGCGTGGCGCGAGGCGGATCGCCGCGCCGGCGAGGCGCTCGACGCCCATGTCGCAGGGGGGGCGCTCACCGAGCCGGCTGTCGCCCGGCTGGTGTCCCGGTGGGTGCCGGAAGGGAGCGCGTTGTGCCTGGCGAGCAGCATGCCGATCCGGGACATGGACCGCTTTGCCGCGTCCTCGGGCGCCGGCGCGCTGGTGGTCTCGAATCGCGGGGCGAGCGGGATCGACGGGACGTTCGCCACCGCTGCGGGCGTCGCCATCGGCCACGAGGGCCCCGTCATCCTGGTGATGGGCGACCTGGCTTTTTTGCACGATCTCAACTCGATGCCGCTCCTGAAGGCGGCGCGAGGCCCGCTCGTCGTGGTGCTGGTGAACAACCAGGGAGGAGGAATTTTCTCCTTTTTGCCAATTTCAACTTTTCCTCACGTGTTTGAACACTATTTTGCGACGCCACATGACCACGCATTCGCTCACGCGGCTTCGTTGTTTGGCGTCCCCTATGCGGCGCCGGCGGACGAGGGGGCGTTCCGCGAAGCGTTTTTTGCGGCGCTTTCGCGTCCCGGACCGAGCCTGATCGAAGTGCGTACCGATCGGCAAGCCAACCTGTACGAGCACCGGGCACTCGACCAAGCGATCACGGCCCTTTTTAGCCCCCAATAGGTTCAGATGACCTGGATTCAACGCGATGTAGCGCAGTTTGTCATCATCTTGATGGCTGTCAGCGTGTTCTCCCTGTACTGGTTCGTTTCTTCGTCCAAGGCCTTCGATGCGCGCGTACGACAGCGCATCGACCCCGCCGGCATCAAAAAGCCCCTGGCCCAGAAGTACCTGGGGACGCTGCTTCTGGGCGGATTGCCGGCGCTGCTGGTCTGGATGCTGATGGGCAAGTCGCCCTCCGAATGGGGGCTGGGCGTGCCCGACTGGCAGGCCACGCTGGTCTGGGGCAGCATCCTCTCGCTCTGTGCGCTGCCGGTACCCTATTTCTCCGCGCGGGCGAGGGACATGCAGGCCTTTTATCCCCAGGTGCGGGCGATGGAGTGGAATGGGCAACTCGTCGCCCAGAACGGACTGGCCTGGATGATCTATCTGCTGGCCTACGAATTTCTTTTTCGCGGTCTGCTCGTCATCGGTTCGGCCTCGCTTTCCAACCCGTGGACGGCGGTCGCGCTGAGCTCGGCGCTGGCGACGGCGACCCATATCCCGAAGGGGGCGAAAGAGACGTTTGCCACGGTGCCCTACAGCCTGTTGCTGGGTTTCGTGGCGCTCGAGACGGGGTCGGTGTGGGCCGGCTACCTGAGCCACATTTGCCTGGCGATCGCCAACGACTACTGGGCGGTGCTGTTCAACCCCGAGATGCGCTTCGTCCGCGAGGGCGCCCGAAGCCGCGTCGGCGCGCCCATGCCGTGACGGCGTCTAGCAGCTCATGTCGTAGATCTGCACGCGCGTCCACAGGTGCGCGAGTTCGCGAAAGGCATCGTGAATCGGATCGACCTGGTAGGCGTCGTGGCCGGCGATGTCGTCGAACATGACGACGAGGCCGTAGCTGTAGGACCGGTCGATGATGGGCCGGGCCTCCGTGGCGGCCGGCTTGCCGACATACCCGCCGGTTACGCCGTCGATGGTGAGCAGGCTGCGGGCGCCCGCTTCGAAGGTGGCGATTTCCGCCGGCGTGATGCCGTCTTTCAACCAGAAGTAGACGTTGTGTATGACCATACGTTTGCGTGTTCTGCTGATGCGTGGGGGTGTCCAAAAGCGACGCCATGATACGAGGTACACCGCTCCCATTCCAGTGCCGCGCGCAGATTGATCCCCGTCCCGGGCGCCCCTGAACCCCGCCGATTACCGACCACCAAACCCGACCTAATATGTCCGTTATTGAATGGAAGCAGGCTGCGGCCTATACCGATATCCGATACGAGAAAGCCGAAGGCATCGCCAAGATCACGATCAACCGGCCCGAGGTGCGCAATGCCTTCCGTCCGCTGACCGTGAAGGAAATGATGGAGGCGCTCAATGATGCCCGCGACGACGAGCGGATCGGCGTCATCATCCTCACGGGAGAGGGGCCGGACGCCTTCTGCTCGGGCGGCGACCAGCGCATCCGGGGCGACGCCGGCTATGTCGAGGAGGGCTCCGGCATCATGCGGCTCAACGTGCTCGACTTCCAGCGGCAGATCCGCAGCTGCCCGAAACCGGTGATCGCGATGGTGGCCGGCTGGGCGGTCGGCGGGGGCCACGTGCTCCACGTGATCTGCGACCTCACGATCGCGGCCGAAAATGCGAAGTTCATGCAGACCGGCCCCCGGGTCGGGTCGTTCGACGGCGGCTACGGGGCCAGCTACTTGGCGCGCATCGTCGGACAGAAAAAAGCGCGGGAGATCTGGTATCTGTGCCGGCCCTACGACGCGCAACAGGCCCTCGACATGGGCCTCGTCAATACTGTCGTGCCGCTGGAGCGTCTGGAGGAAGAAACCGTGCAGTGGTGCCGCGAGATTCTCGCCAACTCGCAGCTCGCCATCCGATGCCTCAAGTCGGCCCTGAACGCGGACTGCGACGGGCAGGCGGGGCTCCAGGAACTCGCCGGCAACGCCACGCTCCTCTTCTACATGACGGAGGAAGGGCAGGAGGGCAAAAAGGCGTATCTGGAGAAACGAAAGCCCGATTTCGGGCAGTTCCCCTATCGCCCCTGATCCATGAACACGATCCCCTCCGCGCAGCCGGCCGCGATGTCCCGGTTCGCCATCTGGTGGGCGGCCGTGCGCCCCAAAACGCTGTGGGCGGCGCTGGCCCCGGTGCTGATGGGGACGGCGATGGCGTTCGAGGCCGGCGTCTTCCACCCCGTGTCGGCCGTGCTGGCGCTGGTGGGCGCGATCTGCATCCAGATCGGCACGAACCTCTACAACGACTACGCCGACTTCCTGAAGGGCGCGGACACCGAAGCCCGTAAGGGCCCCGTCCGCGTCACCCAGGCCGGCCTGGTCCGCCCCGAGGCCATCCGGCTCGCGGCGTACCTGACCTTCGTGTTTGCCGTCGTCGCCGGCGGTTACCTGATGTGGCGGGGGGGCTTGCCGGTGGTGATCATCGGGGTCGCGTCGGTGGTTTCGGGGATTCTTTACACCGCCGGCCGCTATTCGCTCGCGTACCTGGGGCTGGGGGATCTGTTCGTGCTGATCTTTTTCGGCCCGGTCGCCGTGGGCGGGACGTATTACGTCCAGGCGCTTGCCATCGACCCGCTGGTGCTCCAGGCCGGCCTCGCGCCGGGCTTGCTGGCGGTGGCGATCCTGCTGGTGAATAACGTCCGCGATGTGGAAGAGGACCGACTGGCTGCGAAGCGCACCCTCGTCGTGCGGCTTGGGCGCCGTTTCGGGGTCGGACTGTACGGCGTGTGCCTCGTCGCGGCCGCGCTGATCCCGATCTGGCTGGCGGTGGCGACCGGGGGGCACTGGCCCGTGCTGCTCTGTTCGGCGGTGGCGCTGGCCGGCCTGCCGATGGTGGGCCGGCTCGGACGCGAGCGCGCCCCGGCCATCCTCAACCCGATGCTGGGCGCCACCGCGAGGCTGCTGCTCCTCTACAGCATCGTGTTCGCGGTGGGATGGAATGTATGATGCGCTGCCCTGTCCGATAGCCGAGCGGGGCCGTGCGACGCCGGAGGCGCCCGCGCTCGTCGACGCCGCGGGGACGCTGTCGTATCGGGCCCTGGATCGGATGATCGCCGGCGTGGAAGCGGCGATGGCGGCGGAGGGGGTTGGCGCGGGAGATCGGGTGGCGACGATCGGGCCGGCGGACCGGCACGCCATCGCCGCGTTCTGGGCGGCGATGCGCCGGCGGGCGGTCGTGTGCCCCCTGAGCGACCGGCTTCCGGCCGCGGCGATCGACGCGCGGATCGACGAACTGGGCATCGGTTTCCTGCTGGCGGCGGATGGGACGACCCGCGCCGGCGCGCGGCCGATACCGTGGCGCGCCGGCGACGCCTTCGCGTCCGATGACGGGGAGGAGCGACCGGCGGCGTTCGATCTGGATGCGCCGGCGGCCGCGCTGTTCACCTCTGGCAGCACCGGCCGGCCCCGCGCCGCGCTGCTCCGTTTCGGACAGCTCTACTTCAACGCCCTCGGGGCCTCGCAGAACATGCCCCTCGGCGCCGGCGACCGGTGGCTGCTGGCGCTGCCGCTGTACCACGTCTCGGGCATCGGGGTGCTGTTCCGGACCTTTCTCGCCGGATCGTCGCTCGGCGTGTTGCCCTCGTCCACCCCGCTGGAGGAACGCCTCGGGCAGGGGGACATCACCCACCTCTCGCTCGTGCCCGCGCAGTTGATACGGCTCCTCGACGCCGGCGTGATGCCGGGCGCGCTGCGGGCAGTGTTGCTGGGCGGCAGCCAGGTGCCGTCGGGTTTGCTGGAACGGGCACTGGAGCGGGGCTGGCCGATCCATACGACATACGGACTGACCGAAATGGGCTCTCAGGTGACGACGACGCGGGCAGGGGCCGGACTGGCCGAGCTGCGCTCTTCGGGCGCGTTGCTGCCCTATCGCGAGCTGCGGATCGACGGGGCCGGCGAGATCCACGTCCGCGGGAAGACACTTTTCGCCGGCTATCTGACGGCGGACGGGCTGCAGCAGCCGTTCGACGAGGCGGGGTGGTATGCGACGGGGGACCTCGGGCGGCTCGACGAACAGGGGCTGCTCCATGTGCGCGGCCGGCGCGATAACCTCTTTATCTCAGGGGGCGAAAACATCCAGCCGGAGGAAATCGAGCAGGCGCTGGTGCGGTGCGCCGGCGTGCTGCGGGCGCTGGTGGTGCCGGTGCCGGATGCCGTCTACGGCCAACGGCCGTTCGCGTTTGTGGAGACCGGACCGGCGTACGGTGGGGAGGACGCGCTGCTGCGTCAGCTGGCGGAGGGGTTGCCACGGTTCAAGCTGCCGGTCGGGATCGCGCCGTGGCCGGCGGATGCGCCGGCGGGATTGAAGCCGCCGCGGCCGTGGTTTGCGGAGCGGGCGGCCTCCACGTTGCGGACCTCCCCGTCCCGACGACGCGTTGCGTCTTCGGGATCCGCCCCTCCTCTTGAGGAGGGGCCTGGTTGAGTGGCGGCCTGGTTGCCTGTGACTTGAACCTTGAATCTACCGCCTTGAACCATCCAGACGTCCCGCTCACACGATCACGCGTGCTGCTCGACGAGGCGGTTGAGCCAGAAGACGAGGATATCGTCGGCGAAGGTCGGCTCCTTGCTCTGTTCGAGGATGCGGCGGAGCATGCCGGCGATCGGGTCCGTATCGTTCATGGCGCTGGCGGAAAGGCGGGCGATGCCTTCCTCGCCGAGCATCTCGCCGGAGGCGAGGCGTTGCTCGAGCAGGCCGTCGGTATACGTAACGATCGAGGCGCCGGCGGGCATCTTGATCGTGGTGTCGACAAATTCCGCGTATTTGTCCAGCCCGAGGATGACGTCGCTGTACGGGACCACCTCCGTCTTGTCCGGTGAGACGAGGACGGGGCGGCAGTGGCCGGCATTGGTGTAGGTAATCTCGTTTTTCGCCGGCTCCCAGCGCATCAGCAGGAGCGAGGCGAAGGTGTCCTCCATCATCTCGTCTTCCATGATGATCTGGTTGACGCGACGGATGAGGTCGGCCGGCGATTGGGTCGTCTTGAGCATCGCGTAGAGCGTGCCGCGGATATAGCTGAGGAAGCTGAAGGCGTAGAATTTCGCCTGAAGCCCTTTCCCCATGACGTCGCCGATGGTAAAGAAGTAGACGCCGGGGGATGCCTCCGTCCAGTCGAAGAGGTCGCCGCCGCCGTGCTCGCGGGGCCGGTTGAAGTAGCTGACGGCATAGCCATCCACTTCAGGCAGCCGCTTGGGCATCAGCTTGTTGGAGAAGTCCTGGCCGATGCGCGCGTCGAGCTGGGTCTGGAAGAGCCGCGTCCGTTCGAGCAGGCGCTCGATCCGGGAGAGGAGCTGGTCGAGGTCGAACGGCTTCGTGATATAGTCGTCGATCCCCATGCGCAGGCCTTTGAGCCGGCTGTTGTCGTCGGCTTTTGCCGTAAGGAAGATGAACGGGATCGCGCGCGTGCTCTGCTGCTCCTGGAGGGTTTGCTGCAGCTGGAATCCGTCCATCTTGGGCATCATGATGTCCGAGATGATCAGGTCCGGCGTGTTTTCAGCCACCTTCGCCAGGGCATCTTCTCCATTCTCCGCCGTGCGTACGGTGTACAGCTTGCTGAGGCGAATTTCGAGGAGTCTGCGCAGGATCTCTTCGTCTTCAACGACCAGGATCGAATAATCGCTCATGAAAACAGGATGTCCAGAGAGGGATCGTTATTGTCCGGTACAAAAAACGCCAGCTGCTGGCAGCCGCTCGGGGCCCGCTGGTAGCGCAGATTGTTCGCGAATGACTTGATCCAATGCAATCCCATGCCACTTTCTGGAAGGACCTGGGTGATTGAGCCGTGTTTTTTGAAGTACCCGTCGAGGTCGAATCCTACGGAGTTGTCCTCCACGACACAGGCGAGGCCGTCGGCGCTCGGGGAAACGCACAACCCCACGCGGGGGTCAGGTACGGCGAATGTCGCGTGACGCTTCAGATTTGCAACCCACTCGTGGATGGCCAGCTTGGCGGCCATCAGCGTATCCAGTGAGAACGGCTCGCACGTTGAGTACTGTTCTTCCCAGCGCTCAAAGAGGCCATGCACATCATCGACGAGGGTATCCAGGTCCGTGAAATAGTGCATCGTATTGTACATAGATAACCCGGGGCACAAGGTGTTCGGTTCTACGAAACCGACCGCGTCAACTACCGATGCGAGGGAATGCCCTGCTGAAGCGCTTCGAGCGCATCCTCGACCGTCGGAAATTGACGAAAAACCTTATACGTGCGGGTCAGTTGAACGACCACCTGCACGGGGCGGGAGATCGAAGCGAAAACGACCTGGCCGTTCAGCGGCGAGACCTTCCGATACAGGGAGAAGATCGATCCCAGACCCGTCGAGTCGAGGATGCCGGTGTCCGTGAAGTCGAGGATGAAGTTGTGTTTCCCCGCATCCACATGTTCCTGGCAGGCAGTTTTGAAGGCCTCGGCGTTACGAAAGTCGAGCGTTTTGCCAACGGTTACGACCGCCGTTTCCTGGTCATGAGGCTCGATTTTAAAGCTCATGTGCGTCTCAGTTAAGAAGATATACCGTTACCTAGAGCGTAAGAGGTCTCACTGGGTATCGGCTCGCGCTATGAAAAGTAAAACCCTTTTCGCACCTCTCGCGTTCAAGCGAAACAGTATCGTTGACCGGAGGGGACTGGACGTGCAGGGGAAGAAGAGAAGATGATCGGGAGATCGATATGCCCGATGCTCCGCCATCAGAATGAAACGGAACGTGCCCATACAACCAGTCTCTTACGCAAGCGTTCCGGCCCTTGCCGTGCTCATGGTGTATTTCGTTACGGCCGGCTGCCGCCCCGTAGGGAGCGAGGTGCCGACGCGGGAAGAAATTCAGCTGGATCAGCGTCCGGCGCAGGAAAGTTGGGGGGCCCGATTCAGCGTGGCGGAAGGGGAGCGGCCGCGCGTGACCATCCTCGCCGGCTACATGGCGAAGATCGAACAGGCGGACAGCACCTACCTGCTGCTGCGCACGGACGAGTCGGCCCCGGAGGAGCGCGTCACGGCGTTTTTGTTCGACGAGGCCGGCGACTCCTCGGCCGTGCTCGTGGCGGACATCCTCTATTATTACGAGACGGAGCGCCGGTTCGAGTCGCGCGGCAACGTGATCGTGGACACCTACGACAACAAGCGGCTGGAAACCGAGCATCTCGTGTGGGACGAGACCGACCGCAAGGTCACGACGCCGGGCTTCGTCCGCATCACCACCCCGAAAGAGCAGGTCCAGGGATACGAGCTGGACGCGGACGAGGATCTGGAGCATTACACGCTGTCGCGGGTTACGGGGCAGGTACTGGTCGAGGAGCAATAGACGCCACGTCATGAGGCTGCACTGGATACTGGCAACGATCGCGACGGCGGCGCTCTGGGGGGCAGCCGGCGGGGCCGGCGCGCGGGCGCAGGGCCTTACGCCGCGCGATTCCACGGAGAAACAGGTCCAGATCCTCAACACCGACCGCCTCTCGCGCGGCAACGTCGGCGACGACCCGGTGCAGATCCTCGAAGGCCATGTGCGGCTCGTCCAGGACAGCACCCGCCTCTGGGCCAATCGGGTCATCCGCTATCTGGAACGGGACCGGGTGGTCCTCACCGGACGCGTGATGATCGTCGAACGCGGCGACTCGCTGAGGGCGGACAGCATAGTCTACAACACCCGCATCAAGGAAGGGCGCGCCACCGGCAACGTCTGGCTCACCGATGGCGATGTCGACGTCTACGCGCCGTCTGCCTGGTACTACGCGAACGAAAAGCGCACGGTGTTCGACCGCGACGTGCGGCTGGTGGACAGCCTCACCGTGCTTCGCAGCAAGGGCGGCGAATACTTCTCGGACGAGAAACGCGCCGAGTTTTATCACGACGTGGTGCTGGACGAAGATCGGACCCACCTCGAGGCCGACTCCGTCACCTATTTCCGGGAGACCGAAATCTCCATCGGGCGTGGGCGCGTCTTCGTGCAGCGCATCGGCGGAGGCGAGGGCGTGTCCGAATCCGATTCCCTCTCGCAGTCCTACCTTTTCGGCGACTACGCCTTCAACGACAACCGGAACGGGATCAGCAACATCGTCGGCGACGCCCTGCTTGCCCAGTTCCGGCGGGATTCGACGGGCGTCGACACGGACACGCTGCTGATGCGCGCCACGCGGCTGGATGTGTTCCGGAAAGACTCGCTCCAGCGTCTGATCGCCGTGGATTCCGTCCGGGTATGGCAGCGCAAGTTCGCGGCGGTGGCGGATTCGTCGGTGTACGACCGGATCGCGCTGGAAGGGAGGCCCTTGCGCGAGTCGAACCGGTTCTACGAGGAGCCGATGGCCTGGTACCAGTTCTACCAGATCACGGGCGACAGCCTGCGGGCCACGGCGACCGCCGGCTCCATCGATTCCCTCCTCGTGCGGGGCAACGCCTTTGCCGCGCAGGAGGATACGACGATCGAGCGCATCCACCAGTTGCGCGGCGAAAACCTGATGGGGCTGTTTCGGGAGGATTCCCTCCAGAGCCTGAGGGTCTGGCCCCAGGCCGAGGCGATCTACTACCGCAGCAACGACACCGGCGGGGTCGATGGCGCGGTCCGCGCGTCGGGCGATACGATTTTGCTTCAGTTTGCCAACAATGAGCTGAAATTATTCAAGGCATTGTCCGGAACGCAGAACGTGATGTATCCCGTTGCGTTGATTCCCTCTCCGTTCGAGCTGCAGGGCTTCCGCTGGCAGCCCGAACGCCGGCCGGCGATGGAACGGCTGCTCGATCCGGAGCGCAAGACGCGGCTCGACGCGTTCCGCGCCGCGGCCGGTGAGCGCGACGAACCGTGACAGGGTGCAGCGTCCGTTAAAATAAGGTCCTTCGACGCGCCGCGATGGGATCGCGGCGGCTCAGGATGACGGGAAAATGGAAGAAGCAACACACATGGCATCCGCCGGCACGCTCGTTCTCCGGGCGCGCAACCTGGTCCGCCGCTACAAGAAGCGGGAGGTGGTCTCCGGCGTGAGCCTCGATGTGGCGCAGGGCGAGATCGTCGGGCTGCTGGGGCCGAACGGGGCGGGCAAGACGACGACGTTCTACATGATCGTCGGGATGGTGAAGCCGCACGCCGGCCAGATCCTGCTCGGCGACCGGGATATTTCGCGGGTGCCGATGTACAAGCGGGCGCGCTACGGGATTGGCTATCTGGCGCAGGAAGCGTCGATCTTCAGCCATCTCAGCGTGGAGGGCAACCTGCACGCGGTGCTGGAATTCCAGTCGCTCGACCGGAAGGCGCGGGCGTACCGCGTGGACAGCCTGATCGAGGAGTTCGGGCTCGAACGGGTGCGCAAGTCGAAGGGCTACATGCTGTCGGGCGGAGAGCGCCGGCGCACCGAGATCGCGCGCGCCCTGGCGTCCGATCCGCGCTTTTTTTTGCTGGATGAGCCCTTCGCCGGCGTCGACCCGATCGCGGTGGAGGACATCCAGTCGATCGTCGCCGGCCTGAAGGACCGCGGGATCGGGGTGCTGATCACCGACCACAACGTCCACGAGACCCTGGCGATCACCGACCGCGCCTACCTGCTCTACGAAGGCCGCATTCTGAAACAGGGCACCGCCGAGGCCCTCGCGAGCGACGAAGAAGTGCGAAAACGCTATCTTGGCGAGAAGTTTACCCTGGAGCGGTACAAGTAGGGGTTCAAGGTTTAAGGTTCATGGTTTAAGGGATGTTTTGGCGATCAAACATCCGGTACCCGAACACGGCATGGCTTCCATCCTTGATCCTTGATCTTTAATCTTCAATCTCAAATCCGTTTCCCCCATGGTCGTAGTCATGCAAGCCGGTGTGGAAGAGGAGCTGATCGAGGCCGTCATCGGGCGGCTGAGTCGGTTCGGGTTCGATGTGCATCGATCGAGCGGCGTGCATCAGACGGTGCTGGGCGCGATCGGTGTGCGGCCTGATTTCGATCTGCGTCAGGTGCAGGTGCTGGAGGGGGTGGCCGAGGTGTATCGGGTCACCGATCCCTACAAGATCGCCAGCCGGACCTGGCGGCGCAGCGATACGGTAATCGAGGTGAACGGCATTCCGATCGGGAGCGACCGGGTCGCGGTGATGGCCGGACCGCGGGTGTTCGAGTCGGAGGAACAACTGGAGCAGGTGGCCACCCTGCTGGTGTCGGAGGGCGTGCGGTTTCTGCGGACGAGTCTGTTGCGCCCGAAGAAGGCCGCGCACACGCCGCAGTGGCCGGCGGACGATCGGGTCGATCTAATCCGCGCCATCGCAAGCCGGCATGGCCTCAGCCTCGTGCTCGAGGTGGCCGACCAGGCGCTGGTCGAAAAGGCCGCCGACGCGGCGGACATTTTCCTCGTGGCGGCGCAGGGCATGCAGAACGACGTGCTGCTGTCGGAGGTGGCGCGGACCGGCAAGCCGGTGATCCTGCAGCGCGGCCTCGCCGCCCGGATCGAGGACTGGCTGATGGGGGCTGAAAAAATCTTGACCCAGAACAACGCCCGCGTCATGCTCTGCGAGGGCGGCATCCGGACGTTCGAGCCGTACACGCGGCATACGCTCGATCTGTCCTCGATCCCTGTGGTGCAGTCCAAGAGCCACCTTCCCGTCCTCGCCGATCCGAGCCACGGCATCGGGCTCCGCAACAAGGTGACGCCGATGGCGCGCGCGGCCGTCGCCGCCGGCGCGCACGGGGTCTTGATCGACATCCACCCCGACCCGCAATCGGCGCTGCGCGACGGTCCCCAGGCGCTCTTTTTCGAGCAGTTCGTCGAACTCATGCAGCAGATCCGGCTCATCGCGGAAGCCGTGGGGCGGACGGTCGCCTCGCCCGCCGGCCGCTGAAACCTCGCTATCGGGGCGGCGTTGGGAATCGGGCCGGCAGCCACCTCCCGACGCGCCTTCCGCGTTTCTCCGACGCGTCGCCCATCCGTTCGGCACGATCCGTGATCGGGGCGCCTCCGGTGCGTCTCCCCGCATTTCATCTCACCCTAGATTTCCAGCGCTTATGTGCGGCATTGTCGGATATATCGGGCATCGTCAGGCCCAGCCCATTCTCGTTCAAGGTCTTCAGCGTCTCGAATACCGAGGCTACGATTCGGCGGGCATCGCCACCGTCGAGGATGTGCTGACGGTTCGGAAGAAGAAGGGGAAGGTGAGCGACCTGACGGGTTCGCTGAACGCCGGCGGGATGAACGGGACGCTGGGCATCGGGCCACACGCTGGGCGACGCCGGCTTCCCGAGCGACATCAACGCGCACCCGCACGTCTCGGCCGACGGCGATTTCGCGCTGGCGCACAACGGCATCATCGAAAACTACCAGACCATCCGCGAACGCCTGACGCGGCAGGGGTATACGTTTGTGCGAGTCAGACCGACACCGAGGCGCTGGTGCATCTGATCGACGATCCGCAGGCAGGTTGCCGCTGCCGCAGGCGATGCAGCAGGCGCTCACGCAGCTCGCCGGCACCTACGGCATCGTCATCGTCTCCAGAGCGATCCCGATTTGCTGCTGGCGGCCCGGAAGGGGAGTCCGCTGATCCTGGGCGTGGGGGATGGCGAGTTTTTCTGGCTTCCGACGCCTCCGCGATCGTGGAGCACACGCGCCAGGTCGTCTACCTGAACGACGGCGAGATGGTGGAAGTCCGCCGCGGCGGCTATCAGGTGCGCACTATCCTCAACGTGCCGCTGGAGAAGGAGGTGCACACTGGAATGGGATCTCGAGGAGATTGAAAAGAGCGGTTATCCGCATTTCATGCTGAAGGAGATTATGGAGCAGCCGGCCTCGCTCGAGAACTGCATGCGCGGCCGTGTCCTCGTGGATGAAAACCGGATCCTGCTCGGCGGCCTGATCGATGTGATGGATACGCTGCGGGATGCGAACCGCATCATCATCTGCGCGTGCGGGACGTCGTGGCACGCCGGCCTCGTGGGCGAATACCTCATCAAGCGCTGGCCGCATCCCGGTGGAAGTCGAATACGCTAGCGAATTGCGCTACCGCGACCCGATTCTGCGCCAGGGAGACATCGTGCTCGTGATCTCGCAGAGCGGCGAGACGGCCGATACGCTGGCCGCCGTGCGCGAGCGCAGCCCGGAAGGGCGTCCCGGTGCTCGGGATCTGCAACGCGGTCGGCTCGACCATCGCGCGCGAGACGGACGCCGGTGTGTACCTCCATGCGGGGCGAAATCGGCGTGGCGTCGACGAAGGCGTTCACCGCGCAGGTGCTCGTGCTGAGCATGATCGCGCTCAAACTGGCGGAGGGGCGGACGCTCACGCCGGCGGCGATGGCCTATCACCTCGGGCGCTGGCCGGCCTGCCGGACCAGGTCCGCGAGGTGCTCAAGATCGACGAGGAGATCCGCTCGCTCAGCGCCACGTACCGCTACGCGACGAACTTTTTGCGCCTCGGGCGCGGCTATAATTTCCCCGTCGCGCTCGAAGGCGCGCTCAAGCTGAAGGAGATCTCGTACATCCACGCGGAAGGATATCCGGCGGCGGAAATGAAACACGGGCCGATCGCGCTCATCGACCGGCAAATGCCGGTGGTGTTCATCGCCCTGAAAGACGGGACGTACGACAAGGTCATCTCCAACATCGAGGAGGTGGTGGCCCGCCAGGGCTCGGTCATCGCGATCACCGAGGAGGCAATCACGAACTCGACGAGCTGTGCGAGCATGTCATCCACATCCCGCCGACCGAGCCGTTCCTCTCGCCGATCCTCGCGTCGATTCCGCTGCAGCTGCTATCCTACCACATCGCCGTCCTGCGCGGCAACGTCGACCAGCCCCGAAACCTGGCCAAGAGCGTGACGGTGGAGTGACGCGCGGCGAAGCCCGGCGCTAGTTCTCAAAGGTGCCGGCTTGCGGGTGAGCTGCTCAGCTGGTTGAAGTTGAGCCGGTAGGCCGTGTCCTGGCCGGATGCCGTGGCGGCGAGTTCGGTTTCGCGCGCCTCGATCCAGAGGGTCTGGGTGCCGGCGCCCGGAATGCTGAAGTGGACCTGATGCGTGGCGTTGGCCTTGATGTCGGCGGCCGTGGTGCCGCGCATGAAGCCCGCGGCCTTGAGGGCGCGAAGCGGGAGAGCCAGTCCATCACCGCGGACGAGTCCGCCGGTTCGCTGCCGTCTCCGTCGATGGAGATGGACCATCCTTCGGCGGTCAGTGCGAGTTCGTAGCCGGCGTCCGGCCCGAGACGACGACCTTCTCGATGTTGCCGCGCGGGATGGCCAGGACGGTTTTGTCGCGCCAGCGGTCGGTGTCGTCCGGCAGGTTGGGGGCGGCCCTTCGTGAGGTGCACCCGGCGGTCGCCGGCAATGCGCAGGTAATACGACTGGAGATCGGGGCCGTTGCCGCCGATCAGGATCGTCTTGCCGCCGCTCGGCCAGATGAGGTCCACCTGCTTTTCCCCCTCGCCGAGGCCGTATTCGGCATACCGTTCCTCGTTGTTCGACACGATGGTCTCCAGCTCGATGGCGGTGAGGTTGGCGATGAGCTGGGCGACGAGGGCGCTATCGGCCTTGCCGGCGATCAGCTCGACGACCTGCCATCCATCCTCCTGTTTTCGAAGGCGAACGGCGATCCGCCGCGCGTGATGACGATGCGCGTCAGTTCGTTGCCGGGGATCTTCAGCGCCGGGAGGTCGAGCGTGGAGGCGTTTTTGTTGAAAGAGCCTGTTGCAAAAGCAATCCCCACGAGGACGACGAGGGCGCCGAGCAACCAGAGGAGTTGACGTTGTTGCATGGGATCGGTGCGGGAAGCGAGGTTGGTGGAGTCGATGGCGGTCGCGCGGCGCTTCAGGGCGCCAGCACGATCTGCCTCGAACGGCGTTTCTGCCAGCGGAAGAGGCCGAAGCCACCAGCAGGAGCAGGGGCGCGAGCATGTTGCCGTATTTGATCCAGGCGCGGGCGCCTTCCGACGTCTCGCGGAGGACCCGCGGTTCGTTGCTCTTGGACCGGATCGCGAGGCGCGTCGTCCTGGACGAGCCAGTCGGCCATGTTAAGCCCCAGGTTGATGTTGCGGGCACGGCGCCGACGATCGACTCGTTGATGAAATCGCCGTCGCCCACCAGCACGATGCGCGTGCCGGCGCTCTGGACGCCCGGCTCATAGGCGCTGGGGAAGGACCCGTGTAGGCGGCCGCGAGCGGGAACGGCCCGTCGGAGAAGTTCATCTCGGGCGGGAAGCCGGCTGGATCATAAAAGCCTTCCTGGAGCTGGCTTCGCTGGGTGCTGGACGCCAGGATCTCACGCGTCGCGCCGGGCGGCAGGGCCAGCGAGGTGTCCACGGTGCTCGCGAAGAACAGCATGGCGCTGCCGATCCGGTTCACCATGTTGTTGCCGGCGTTGAAATTCGTGACGACGGGCAGGAACGGATACGGGATCTGCTGGCTGACCGTGTAGAGCCCATCGGGCGCTGCACCGAGATGGGGGCGTTCTGCTCGTCCATCACGAGGTCGGTGTGGAGCCCCACGCCGTAGGAGGCGAGCAGGGATTCGAGCGCCGTGTTGTGTTCGAAGGCCTGGCCGGCCTGGATGATCACATCCACGCGGTTGAGGAGCACGGCGAGCCGGCCGCCCTCCATCAGATAGGTGTCGATGGCGCGCAGGTGGGCTTCGGGGAGCGAATCCCGGGGCGCGACGATAAACAGCGCGTCGGGCGCCTCGCTGAGCCGGCCGGTGGAATCGACCACGGTGATCGTCTTGCGCTCGTAGTTTCGCCCGAGCTGCTGATAGAACGACGGCATCGCTTGCGCCGGCGCGGGCTCGCCGTGTCCGCTCAGGAATCCGATGGAGGGCAGGGCGTCCCGGGTGAGCCGGCGGATGGCGCTCGTGATGTCGTATTCGAGCGTGGCGCGGTCCTCGAACACGGGGATGACTTCCCGCTTGTTGCCGTAGAGGATGGCCACGCCCATATAGGCGTTCTTGAACTGGACGTTGTCCTGTTCGAAGACCTGGATCTGGACGGGCGGGATGCGGTAGCGGGCGGCTTCCTGTTGCAGCTCCTCATCGTCCACGGGATCGACGAACGCGTATTGTACGTTGGCGCCGCCGTAGGCCCGGTAGTCGTCGAGCTTATCCTTGAGGAAGCGGCGGTTGTCGCTATAGGGCGCCGGCAGGTTGTCGGTGAAAAACGCCTTGATCGTGATCGGGTCGGGCAGGGATTCGACGATGTCGATCGAGGCGTCGGACAACGAGTAGACCCGGTCGTCGGTGAGGTCGAGCCGGCCGAACAGGTTCATGCCGACCAGATTGACCGCCACCAGGATCAGGCCGATCAGGAGCAGGGCCGTACGGGTATTCCAGTCGCGTTTCATGGGTTTGTCCTTGCCGAGATGCAAAAGCTTGCGTCTCGGAGATGTTGCAGGTACATGCAGCGTCCCGGTCTGGCGGCGCGACGCACGGCGCCCGGCCAGACCGGGGCGACGCGGTCATTCGGGCCGGCGGGCCAGGTTGTAGGCCGTCAGCACACAGGCGAATCCCGTAACCGACAGGTAGTACAGGATGTCGCGCGTGTCGATGACTCCGCGCAGCAGGTTTTTGTAGTGGTAATCCAGGCTGAGATACTGGAATATGCCGGCGAGCGACTGGGGGACGAACAGCGTCACCTTATCCAGCATGTACAGCACGAAAATGATGGCGAATCCGAGGATGAACGCCACGATCTGATTCCGCGTCAGGCTGGACGCGAGGAGCCCGATCGACGCGCACGACATCCCGAAGAGCAGGAGGCCGAGGTAGCCGCCGGCAGTGGCCCCGAAGTCGAGGTCGCCCAGGATGGAGAGTGTGATGGCGTATACGAAGGTCAACGCGAGGGCGGCCATGAGCAGCACCGTCGCGGCGAGCAGCTTGCCGACGATGATCTGCCAGTCGCGGATGGGCATCGTGAGCAGCAGCTCGAGCGTGCCGGCGCGGCGCTCCTCGGCGAAGAGCGACATGGTGATCGCCGGCACGAAAAAGAGGAAGATGAACGGGGCGAACTCGAACAACGTACGCAGGGACGCGACGTTTTCGATAAACAGCGGGTTGCTGAAGAACCAGCCGGTGAACAGGAGAAACACGCTCAGCACGACGTACGCCGCCGGGCTGTCGAAATAGGCGTGCAACTCGCGCTTCGTCAGGGTCCAGGTTTCATGCATGATCGTAGCGACAACAAACGATGAGGCGGCCGGCCGTCAGGCCGTGGTGGTGAGCTGACGGAAGATGTCTTCCAGGTTGGCCTGGTTGCGGTGCAGCTCGGTGAGCGTCCAGCCCCGGTCTACCGCCATGCGGAAGAGTTCGGGCCGGAGGTCTTCCTTGAGGTCGGTGGACAGGGTAAAGAGCGTCTCGCCGTCCTGAACGAGCTGGCCCGTGATGCGGGCCTTTGCCCAGGCTTCCAGGGCGGGGGCCACGTCCGCGCCGGCGTGCTGGAGGCCGAAACGGATCTGCTGCGCGCCGCGGTACATGGTGCGCAGCTCGTCCGGCGTGCCGTCCGCCTCGATCGAGCCCTTGTTGATGATGAGCACGCGATCGCACGAGGCTTCCACTTCCGAAAGGATGTGGGTGGAGAGGATGACCGTCCGCTCTGTGCCGATGGCCTTGATGAGCTCCCGGATCTCGACGATCTGGTTGGGGTCGAGGCCCGACGTCGGCTCGTCGAGGATGACGATGGGGGGGTTGTGGATCATCGCCTGGGCAAGGCCCACCCGTTGCCGGTAGCCTTTGGACAGGGCGTCGATCTTTTTCGAGAGCACGGAGCCCAGGCCGCATACGTCGGCCATCTGGGCGATGCGGTTCGATCGGTCGCCGGCCGGCACGCCGCGCATCGCCGCGACAAACGACAGGTAGTCGTATACCTGCATGTCGTGATATAGCGGCGTGTGCTCGGGGAGGTAGCCGATCTTGCGTCGGATTTCGAGACCGTCCTTGCGGACGTCGAGCCCGTCCACGAGGACGGTGCCTTCGGAAGGCGGGAGATAACACGTGATGACCTTCATCGTCGTGGTCTTGCCCGCGCCGTTCGGCCCGAGAAAGCCAAGCACCTCTCCCTGACGGACCTCGAACGATATCGCGTTCACCGCGCGTTCGGATCCGTACGTCTTGGTGAGTCCGTTTACCTCAATCATGATGCAGGGTGTTCGTACAGCACGTGGAGCGGTCCACGACCGCGACCGGAAAATAGCGGATTTCCTGATAAAACACAGTGCGCCGGGGGGCGCGTCGCCAGCATGGCGATAACGACCGTCCGCCGGGCCCTATTGTGGGCATTTGGTGCCTTCACGATTTCTTCCACATTCCGATGATCAGCTGCATATCGGCCAGGGCTGCGAAGGCGCACACGCCGACCATGATCGTCAGGGCCTCCGGGCTCACGGCGTCGATCAGGAAGCCGGTCAGGAGCGGCAAGGTCATCGATCCGATGCTGCTGCCGAGATAAAAACGGCTCGTGATGTTGCCGCTCAGCGGGATGTTGCGCTCGGCGAAGGCGAGCGCGGTGGGGAAAATGGTCGACGCCGCCAGGCCCAGGTTCAGCGCCCCGACCCAGATCAGCGCCGGCAGGACGGTGCTTGCCGCCACCATGCCGATGCTCACGATCGCCCAGATGAGGTGCACCCGCAGGATCTGGCGGGGAAGGTAGCGTCTCGACACGTAGACCGACATCAGCCGGCCCACCATCAGTCCGCCCCAGAACGTCGAGTTGAGGTACGCGGCGGTATCTACCCGGGCGAGGCCGCGCTCGATGGCGTAGGTGTAGATCCAGCCCGAAAAGCCGGCTTCGATGCCGGCGTACATGAAGAAGAAGAACACCAGCATGGACATCGTCCGGAGGTCGGGGCGCGCCTCGACATGTCCGTGCGGTCGGACGGTGACCTCGGGGCTGGGGATGCGGATCACCCATATCGCGACCGGGATGGCGAGTACGCCGATGCCCAGGTAGGCGAACAGCGGGTGACCGGTGAAGCGGAAGGCCTGGGCGACGAGGATGGGGGCGAGAAACGCGCCGGCGCCGAAGCAGAAATGGAGCCCGTTCAGGTACGGTCCCACTTTTTCGCGAAACGTCCTGAGCAGCAGGGTGTTGGTGCCGATATCCGCCGTCGCGCTGGCCGAGCCGTGGAAGACGAGCAGCAGCAACAGCAACGGCAGCGAGTGGATGTGCGGCACCAGCAGCATGATCGCCGCCATCGTGCCCAGCGCGCCTCCGATGAGCGGATGGCCGGCGCGGCCGTCGATCAGCCGGCCGATGAAAAAGGTCATCACCATATACCCCACCATGCGCGCCGTAAACACGAAGCCGATGCTTTTCAGGGTGACGCCCGTCTGCTCCGCGAGCGCGGGCAGTGTGGGGCCGAGCGCGGCCGGCGCCAGCCCCAGCACAAAAAACACCCCGATATATGGCGCGACGCGGCTGAAGGGCGGCGGGGATCCTGCCGTAGCCGTCAGCAAGGTAGAAGGAGGCAAAGAGGCACCCATGGCGACTATCGCGTTGCAGGAAGAGGATAACCGGCGCGCCGGCCAGGAAATCGGCAGTATACTCCGGTGAAGAACATGAAGATCGGTTGCCTGGGTGAAGTGATCGTTGATTACATCGGGGTCGAGGGCCGTCCCCTCGCCGAGACGCGCACGTTCCGGCAGTGCGCCGGCGGCGCGGCGGCCAACGTGGCGGTGGGTCTCCAGACCCTCGGCGTGGCACCCGTGCTGATGAGCCGCGTGGGCAACGATCCCGCCGGCCGCTTCCTTCGGGAAGAACTGGAGCGCCGGGGCGTTTCGACCTGCTACCTCGGCGTGGACCCCGACCGGCCTACGCGGCGCGCGTTCATCGCCTACGGCGCGAACGGCCGGCGCGACGTCGACATCGTCAACCGCCGGAGCGCGGACCAGACCCTGCCGCTGGAGGACGTGGCCGACGCGCTGCATCCACCCGATGCTGTGTTGCACGTCAACGGCACGGCCTTCCTGGGCGAGGTCACGGCGGCGACGGCCGGCGCGCTCGCCCGGCGGGTACGCGCCGGCGGGGGATGGGTATCGTTCGACCCGAACATCCCACTGGACCGGATTCCGCCGGATGCCCAGGAACGCCTCGTCGCCTTCCTGGGTGACGTCGACCTCCTGGCGTCGGGGCCGGCGGAGTGGGCGTGGATCCAGCGCGCCGCGCCGGCGTCGTCGTTCGCCCTCCGGATCCTGACGGATGGCGCGCGCGGGGCCTGGCTGACGGCGGGTTCGGAATCGGTCCACGTCCCCGCACCGCAGACGGCCTGCATCGACCCGACGGGCGCCGGCGATGCCTTTCTGGCGGGCGCCCTCGCCGCACTGGTCCGTCTGGGGGGACGCATGGGGGAGGGCGGCGGCGCGTCGCTTGCCGCGATAGGGGCCGCCGGCGCGGCGCGGGCCGGCGAGGTCATCGGACGCCTCGGCGGGCATTAGCCGCCCCGCCGGCTCCTCCCGACGATGGCAATTCTGTCACAACGCTATAGGCTTGCCGGAAGGTTGCGATACTGCTAGGACTTGCCGGCTGCCCCCGGGAAGCAGTCAGTTCGTTCCATCCAGGCACAGTACGCGTCATGCAACGTGAAGTGAAATACCGCAAGTTTCCGATCTCCTTCGGCGAGCGGCTTTCGGACATACCGGATTACCAACAGTGGCGGCAGCTGGGCTGGACCCTCAAGTGGTCCTACATGACGGTAGAAGATGGGAAGCGCTACGTCGAAACGCTCCTCGAACGCACCCTCGCCGCTAACAGCGAGAAGACGGAAGTGTGAGGCTCGCTTTGCTTCGCGGTGATGAGGCTCGCTGCGCTCGCGGTGATGAGGCTCGCTGCGCTCGCGGTGATGAGGCTCGCTTTGCTCGCGGTGATGAGGCTCGCTG